>JBOGJK010000730.1:0-3147 GCA_050745345.1 Thermoanaerobaculia bacterium | reverse complement strand
GTCTCAAGCAGGACCTGCCGAAGCACCGCGGCGGCTACTACTGGTCGGCCAGGGCCTACGAAGCGCAGGGCGAGTACGGCAAGTGCGTCGCCACCCTCCAGGACTTCCGTCCCTACGGCCGCGACTTCGACAGGGACAACGTCAAGGCCTCCTGCTACTACAAGAACGGCCAGCTCCAGGAGGTGATCGGCGCCCTGCCCGACGAGGAGCGACTGGGCGACAACTACAAGAAGTACGCGGGCTGGCCGGTCTGGCTCCGCGGCCAGATCGCGCGGCGGAAGCTCTTCTCCGAGATGAAGCCGAAGCTCCGCGCTCAGGCGACCGCTCCGAGCGAGCGCGAGCGTACGATCGCGCTCGCCAAGCTCGCCCTCCTGGGCGTTCCGGAGGGAGCAGAACTGGCGGATCTGGCCGGCGCAGCCGACAAGGACGCATTGAAACCGGTGTCCGACAGCTTGAAGAAGGAGCTTCTGGCCGAGCCCCGCTTCTACCAGGAGCTGGAGTCGCCTCGCGTGCCCGACGAGGCGAAACGCGTGCGCCTCGAAGAGGCGTTCGCGCAGATGTGGGACGCACTGGACGAGAAGCCCCAGCCAGGGCCGATCCCGCCGATCGCCGGCAAGTACATGACGAAGGAGATGCTCGAGCTTGCGAAGACGTATCCCTCCTCCGCCACGCCGCTCCACGTCCAGATCGACGACACCGGCGGCCGTTACACTCTCGGATACGGCTGGATGAAGACCAACGGCGAAGTCGACACGAGCTTCGAGCCGGGACGCTCCTATTCGATCGCGCACGTCAAAGACGGGGCCCTCTGGACGGTCTCGGCGTGGCGGCAGAACCGAATGGCGTCGTTCGCCACGTCGGCGACCCGTCCGGACGGGGACGGCCTCGTCCAGACGATGAAGTTCTGGATCGATCAGGGCGTCGATTTCTACGCCACCGAGTCGGTGATCCGCTACGTCAGGATCCCATGAAGCGGCTCATTTCTCTGCTGCCGATCCTGTTCTGCGTCACGGCCTCGCGCGCCGCGGCCGCGGATCTGGGCGGCTGCGGCGGCCCCCGCGGGATCCAATCGATCATCGCTTCCTCTTCCACAGGCGCCGCCGTCGGCTCCGGGATGGAGCCCGGCATCGTCGTCTACCTGCACGGCTTGTCCAAGGCGGACCAGCATCTGATCGAAATCCCTTACGGCGCCGGCCTTCTCGCCGAGCCCGGCGGAAACCGCTTCGCGCTGCGGGAGGGGAGGACCATCCACCTCTACGGCTTCGCCGGGTTCAAGCGCATCTCGAAGTCCTCCGCGAAGGTCTTGAAGGACCAGTCGGTCAAGGCCTGGACCTGGATCGACGGCACCGACGAAGTGGCGATCTTCTCCTCGATCGAAAAGTCGGGGATGTTCGACATGGGAGAGTCGAAGAAGATGCCTTATCTGCTGCGCGTCAACGTCGCGACCGGCGCGGGGACTCAGACGTCGCTTCCGATCCCGAATGACTTTCTGTCCGCCGCTTTCGACGCGAGGGGGGAGCGCGTTGCCATCGGCTTCGGGGACGGGCACGTCGAGGTGCGCAGCGCCGCGGACGGCCAGCTTCAGGCGAGTTACAAAGGACACGACGCGGCGTGGAACAGCCTGGGACTGGCGTTCCATCCAGGCGAGAACCTGCTCGCCTCCTCCGACGGCGGCAAGCTCGTCCTCTTCGACCTCGAGACGAGGCAGATACGCTCGATTCATCAGACGCAGGATGGAGACCGGTTCCTGGCGTACGTAGCCGACGGACAGTTTCTGATCGGCGGCGGCGTATCGAACCTGTCGCTGCTGGATCCTCAGGGCAAGCGGCTCGAGACCTCCCGCTCGGAGGACGGCTACGAGGACTTCTACGTGGCCGACGCGCTCCGGAAGGTCTTCTCGGTGCGGGGAGGGCTCGCCTGCTGGCGCACGTTCGAGCGGTGGGAGAAGGTTCCCGTGGTCGCCCGCGGCGCCGGCTCGCCCGGCGGCCCGCCGGCGCCGGCCGACGTCGTCTACAAGGGGGTTCCCCTTTCCTTTCAGATCGAGCAGCTGCGGGCAAGCAGCGCCAAGGCCCGCCTCGACGCTCTGTACGCCATTGAACAGATGGGGCCGCCGGCGGCGGCCGCCGTCCCGGACCTCGTGAAGGCTCTCTCTTCGCCCGAGTGGACCGAACGCGCCGGCGCCGCCCGGGCGCTCGGCGCGATCGGCCCAGCGGCGAAAGCGGCGCTCCCCGGGCTCGAAGCGCTTCGCAGGGACGGCGAGGAGAGCGTGCGTGCCGCCGCCTCGGCCGCGATCCAGAAGATCGGCGCGCGGGAGGAGGCCGGCAAGGGCGCCTCCGCGACCTCGGGCACTGCGCCGGCGGCCGCGCCGGGGGACGTTCTCTACAAGGGGAAGCCCTTGAGCCAATACATCCGGCAGTTGAACGACCCGGACTTCACCGCGCGGCTGGACGCCTACTTCGCCATCGAACAGATGGGCCCCGCCGCCGAGGCCGCCGTTCCCGCGCTGATCGACGTGCTCGACGGAAGGGAGCCCGCGCGAAAGGCCGGGGAGCCTTCGCTCAAAGGTACTGCGATCCGGGTGCTCGGCGCGATCGGGCCGGCGGCGGGGCCGGCGGCCGGCAGAATCGGGGAGGCTCTGAGAAGCGACAACGCCGATTTGCGCCGCGCGGCAGCCGCCGCGCTCGTGAAGCTCGGCCCGGCGGGCAAGGCGGCCGTGCCCGCGTTGATCGCGGATCTGGGGGATCCGATCGCCGATATCCGGGAGAAGGTCATCCAGGCTCTCGGGGCAATCGGTCCCGAGGCCCGAGCTGCGATTCCCGCCTTGAAGGCCATCGAGAAGGACAAACGAGAGGAGCAGTACATCCGGAACTCCGCCGACGACGCCCTGGAGAAGATCGAGAAGAAGTAGGGGAAGCCCGGATGAGCGAGCTTCTCAGCGAAAGTCGTGGCTCGGGAGGGCGGCCATCTCCTCAATGCTCCAGAAGCGCTCCGCCCGGACCGAGAGCGAGCCGTCCTGCTTCTGGAGTCTCCCCTCGACGACCAGCGAGCCCGAGCCCACGATGACCGAGCGCTGCTCCCGGAAGAGGTCGGGGCGCACGATGGCCTGGCAGAGCCCGCTCTCGTCCTCGAGCGTCAGGAAGACGAATC
>JBOGJK010000729.1:0-2252 GCA_050745345.1 Thermoanaerobaculia bacterium | reverse complement strand
GTCCCAGCTCCCAGAGGCGATCGACGATGGGAATCTTGTCCACGACGAACTCGGCCAGGAAGAGAAAGAGCGCGATCTGCAGGACCGGCGTGCTCGAGAGAAACGGCGCGGTCGGTCCCGGGAATTCCTGGGGCAGCAGGCGGACCACCCCGTTGAAGAAGAGCAGAACGGCCCAGGCGTTCCATCCTCCGGCGGCGGCGAGCCCGAGTCCCGTGAGGATCGGGGTCAAGGGCGCGGCTTGAAGAGGCGCGAGAAGAGGGTCGGCCGGTCGTCCGGGCCCGGTGGCACCGACGGCTCGACGGGCCGTAGCTCGGCTGCGGGGGCCCGGGCCGGCGCCGGCTGGAGAGCGCGGGGCACAGTACCGCCCGCCAGGGCGAGGAGAACGGCGTCGAGCAGCAGCTGGTTCTCCGGCGTCGGGTCGAGATCGAGAGCCCGGCGCGCGAAGGGTTCCGCTTCCTCGTTGCGCCCGTGCTCGTGGAGCGCCACGGCCGCCTCCCGGACGTACGCCGCCCGCCGCGGCTCGAGTCTGGCGGCTTCCTTCAGGTTCTCCAGCCCCCGCGCGACCCACATCGAGTTCTTCAGCTCCACCTGCGCGAGCGTGAAGCGGTACTCGGCGTGGTCCGGCACGAAGCGGATCGCCTCGCGCAGCATCTCGACGGCCGGGTGGTAGTCCTTCTGCTCGATCAGTGCCCGCGCGCGGCGGTAGTTCTGAGCCGCCAGATGCCGCCGCGCCTGCGGGTTCGAAGCGCCCTCGGCGAGGTGGGCGACCGACACCGGGGCCGCCGCGAGGCTCGCGTCGTACTCGGCCCGGCGCGCCGGGTCGGAGAGCGCCTCGTGCGCGGTCTTCAGGCGCTCGAAGACCGTCGTGAGCTCTTTCTCGCAGTGGGCGAGGTCTTCGCGGTGCCGCAGGTCCGGGTGAAAGAGCCGGCTGCGCTCGAAGTACGCCTGGTGGATCCCCTCCAGGGGAGCCTCCGAGCGCACGCCGAGGAGCTCGTAGTGCGAGAGCCAGTCGATGCGGCGGTAGGTGTTGCGGACCAGCTCCGCGTGTCCGGGCGTGCGCTCGGCCGCCTGCGCCGTGACTTCGACGTTGAGGGCCTCGATCCCGCTCGAGGCCTGCGGCGCGGCTCCCTCCTTGCGCCATTCGACGAGGCCGCACGAAAGGAGGGCGTAGAGGATCTTGGCCGTCGCGACCCGGGAGGTGCCGCCGATCTTCAAGAGCGAATCGAGGTCGAGCCGCCCGTCGATGCGCGACAGGATGTACGCCTCCTGCGGCGAGAGGGGCAGGTACTGGTAGCGTGACATGGGATCGGTCGACAGGACCGGGACGAGCTTCCCGTCGGACAGGCGCTCCCGGAAGATTTCGGATTCCGGGAGGCGCCGGATCCCCTCCACGATGACCGCGGCGGTGGAAAGCGTCAGGGCCACGTCGGGGTCGAGCACACCGGTGGAGGACTGAAAGCGGTACTCCCCGTCCCCCCACTCGAAGGTCGAGAAGACGATCTCCTCGACGAGCCGCCGCATCTCCACATCGAGCACCTGGCGGGAGACCAGGCCCTTCTCGAGCAGGATCTTTCCGAGGCGCGCCCTCCCCTGCTTGGCCACGGTCTCGAGGGCCCAGGAGAGGTCCTGGTCGGTGATCCAGCCGCGCCGCTTCAGGAAGGCTCCGATCCGCTGCCCCTCGCGGGAGGAGGTCGCCGTGCGCAGCTCCCCCTTCTCGAAGAAGAGATGTCGCGTCTCGTCGCCGCGTACGAGCGTCAGGGTCCCCTTGAGACCCTCCAGGAAGATCCGCCGCAGCACCTGAGGCAGCGGGGTCTCCGCGAGAAACCCCCGAAACGCCGTGCGTTGTGCGCTGTTCATCGTGGATCCGGAGCGGTGTGCAGTAGGGTAGCAGACTTCATCGGACCGAGACGACCGCGGGGTGGTTGCGCGGCGTGACGAAGTAGGAGGGGATGCCGGCCTTGGCCCGCCTGGCCGCCTCGAGCGTCGGGTAGCGCCCCCAGAAGACGCGGAAGCAGTCGCGCCCGCCGTGAACGGCGGGCAGCAGCCACATGGCCCGACCCCGGTTGTACCGCCACGCCTCCTCGAGCGAGGCAATCTCGCAGACCAGCTCCAGCTGGATCGCGAATCGGTTCCCCTTCTCGCCGTCGAGGCGGCGACGATCGCTCTCGGCGCGGCGCGTCCAGGCCTGCTTGGAGTCGGTCACGGCCTTGCCCGGCGCCGCCGCCGGCGGCCCCGAGGGGCGCGCGGCCACC
>JBOGJK010000728.1:0-2518 GCA_050745345.1 Thermoanaerobaculia bacterium | reverse complement strand
TGCCGCGCGCGACCATCAGGCCGAACTCGCGCGCGTTCCAGCCGTGCGGGGAGACCCCCGAATCGGTTCCGAAGGCGATTCGCACCCCGGACTTCACCGCCCGGCCGAACATGTCGAGCTGCGCCTGGTGCGCCGCCTTCGCCTTGACCGCGATCTCCGGGGGGAACTTCTCGAGCTTGCCCCCCGTCCATTCGCCCGCCATCAGGGTCGGGACGAGATATGTCCCCTTCGCCTTCATGAGGGCGAGGGTTTCGTCCGAGAGAAACGAGCCGTGCTCGATCGAGTCGACGCCGGCCTTGGCCGCCGAGCGCGCCGCGAGGTCGCCGTGCGAGTGCGCGGCGGTCTTTCGCCCCAGCCGGTGCGCCTCTTCGATCACGGCCGCCAGCTCCTCGTCGGTCATCTGGGGGGCCGCCACGTCGTCGGCGAGCGAGAGCACGCCCCCCGAGGCGCACATCTTGATCACGTCGGCTCCGTACTTGACCTGGAGGCGCACGGCCTGGCGTGCCTCTTCCGCCCCGTGCAGGATGCCGCGCTCCGGTCCAGGCTCCGCACCGAAGGTGCCGGCCGGGAAGCCGGTGTTGTCGCAGTGCCCGCCCGTAGCGCCCAGAGCGTATCGGGAGGCGAGCATCCGCGGGCCGGGAACGAGATCACTGGCGATCCCGTTACGAAGGCCGATGTCTTCGTCTCTCTCGGCGCCGACGTTGCGCACGGTGGTGAAGCCCGCTTCGAGCGTTCGCCTGGCGTAGACCGTTCCGTACAGGGTCTGCTCGGGGGCCGTGCGGCGAAGGCCCTGGTAGAAGTCGGAGAGCCAGTTCTCCGAGGCCTCGCCCGTCAGGTGCGTGTGCGAGTCGATGAACCCGGGCAGAAGCGTCGCGTCGCCGAGGTCGATCATCGTCGCGCCCGGCGGCACGGGGATGCCCGCGCCGACCCCCTTGATCCTCGACCCCTCGATGACGACGACGGCGTTCGGGAGGACCCGCTCTCCTGTGCCGTCGAAGATCCGAGCCGCGCGCACCACAGTGACGCGCATAGCGGCCGGGGCCGGAGCGGAGGACGCCTGCCGGGCCGCTGCGCCCGGAGCCCCGAGCGCCAGCAGACTCACGGCAAACAGCGCGAACCGATTCATCCTCGACTCCTCTCCGTCCTCGTGCGGTTACCGAGATATCGCCGGCCACCGACCCGCCCAGCCGGAGAACTCAGGTCGCTCGCTTCTCTTCGATCTGAGCGACACGGGCCTTCAGGGAGAGGAGTTCTCGTTCGACGCCCTTGACGCGGTCCTCGAGCTCGGCGACGAGAGCCGGATCATGGCTCGGACATCACGAAACTCCCCCTGAACCTCGCCGCGAAACTGAGCGATCTCCGAGCGCAGGTCCTCGCGAGTCTCTGAAAGAGCCTCGGAGACGGCGCGGATCTCCGAGCGCAGCACGCCGTGCCCCTCCGCGACGAGGCGGATGTCCGACCGGAGGCCATCCGCGACGACACCGAAGTGCCGCTTGACCTCCTCCATCTCGTCCTGTGTCATGCCTCATACCTCCGCACAGCGCCCGGGACCGGCATTCTAGCTCTCCCAACCCTCGGGGCCTCCTGCGCGCGTCTGGCCTGGCCGGCCCCTCCGACGCGAAAGGAAGATCGCCGCGCCGACCGCGAGCGCGATCGCGCCGGCCAGCAGGTTATTCGCCGTCGCTGAGAAGAGGAAGACGAGGCAGACTGCCAGCGCCGCCACCGGGATGGCCGGTCCGCCCGGCAGCCGGATCGCGCGCTCGGTGGCCGGCATCTTGCGGCGCAACACCGGGACCGAGGCGGCCGTGCCGATGTAGGTCGCGAGCCTCGCGATCACCGATAGCTCCGCCAGCTGCTCGGCCGTGCCCGTCAGCATCAGCGCCGCGGCGATCGAGGACTGCGTCAGGATCGCCACGTACGGCGTATGGAATTTCGGGTGGATCCTCGCGAAGACGGGTGGGAGAGCGCCGCTTTCGGAAAGCGCGTAGAGGTAGCGCGGTCCTGAGAAGATCGTGTTGTTGTTCGTACCGAGCACGGAAAGCGCGGCCCCGAGCGTCAACAGAAGCCCGCCGATCGGCCCCATCATCGCCCGAGCGCCGTCGGCGAGCGGAGTCTCCGAGGCGCCCAGGTCCGGCATCGTTCCGATCGCGACTAGCTGAACGAGCGTGTAGATGCCTGCCACGAGCGCGATCATGACGATCAGGGCGAAGGGGACGTCGCGGCGGGGGTTGCGGAACTCGCCGGCGGCCGCCGGGGTGTTCTCGAACCCCGCGTAGGCGAAGAGGACGAGCAGGGCGGCCTTGCGCAAGTTCTCGCCGGCCGGCATCGCCACCGGAAAGACGCGGCTCCAGTCGACCGCGAACAGCCCGACCGCGACGAAGAGTGCCAGCGGGAGGAGCTTGCCCCACGTCAGCACGACCGCGGTCCGGGCACCCGACTTGACGCCGCGAACGTTGATCCACGTCAGGACCGCGAGCCCCGCGAGGATCGTCGCCCACTTGCCCGCCCCCGCCCGCGC
>JBOGJK010000727.1:0-8092 GCA_050745345.1 Thermoanaerobaculia bacterium | reverse complement strand
AGATCGCGTTGAAGAAGCCCCACGCGACCGCCGAGTCGGGGCCCGCGGGCTCGAACAGGTGGATCGCCACCTTGGCCGCGCGCTGGCCGAGCGGGACGACGGCGGAGCCCGCCGGGAAGGCCATCCTCTCGCGCCCGAAGCGGCACTGGCCGAGCGCCGCGTTCGACTTCGGCGTGCCCTCGCCCGGCCAGAAGAGGACGTGGCGCCCCTCGAAGGGGCGCGGGTTCCAGGCAGGCGCCTCGCAGCGGTAGGTCTCGACCTCCCCTTCCCAGGCCCGCAAGGTGCGCGAGAGCTCGAGGCCGTGCGCCGCGGCGAGCTCGATGACCTCGGTCCACGGCGCCGGCACGATGTAGGCGGCCGGCGGCAAGACCGACCGGGCGACCCGCCATCCCGTCTGCCGCGGAATCGTGAGCTCCACCGGCTCCGCGGAGTAGGCGATGCGCACGGCGCCGGAAACCTCCGAGAGCGACTTCTGGGCTCGGAAGCCCCGGTAACGAAATGGCTCCGTCGAGCCGTCCGGCTCGATCAACAGCGGAAAGGGGGCGCGGTCCGCGCGGCCTGCTGCCGCGACCGTCGCCGCGTCCGCGTCGCGGTTGGCTCGCAGGAGCTTCTCGGCATCCCGGTTGACGACCTCCAGCAGCGCCCGCAGGATCTCGTAGTTGCCCGTCACGCGCGTGCGGTACTCCTTCAACATGTGCATCTCGACGAGCAGTCCCGGCCGGCTCTGCACGATCGCATAGCCGTTGGAGAGCCGCGGTGTCGCCGACCAGAGCGCCAGGCCCTTCGAGGGATCGCCCGGGTCCTTCAGCCCGATGACGGGGCCGGCGACGTGCCCCGCCTCGTTGACCGACCGCTCGAGATAGGGCGCGACGACCTCCCGTTGCCACGAGGCGATCTCGGGAGGCACGTCGGGTCCGGAGTCCGCCAGATAGGTGACGTCGTACTGGTAGTCCGCGCCGTCGGTCACGTGGTCGTCCACGAAGTAGTCGGGCAGCCAGCGGTTCCAGAGGCGCAGGAAGGCTCGCGTCTCCGGCGCGTCCGCCTTCAGGAAGTCCCGGTTCAGGTTGAGGTTGGTCGCCGTCGTGCGCCACCCCGTCTCTCCCGGGCCGTTCTGGTTGATTCGGTTGTAAGGGCCGAAGCTCTCGTGGCCGTCGGCGTTGTAGATCGGGATGACCAGGACCGCGGCCCGCTCGAGCAGCGCCGCCTTCGACCTCGTCACGGCCATGTCGCGCAGGAGCGCGAGGCACGCGTCCTTGCCGTCCATCTCACCGGCATGGATCGAGTTCAGGATCAGGACGACGGGTCGGCCGGCGCGGCGCAGCGCGCCCGGATCGAAGAGGCCGTCGCGGGAGACGACCGCGACGAAAAGGTCCCGTCCCGCCCCCGTCTTTCCGAACGTCTCGAGGCGCACCCGTCGCGGCGCCGCCGCCGCGATCCGGCGCAGGTACGCCACCGTCTCCTCGTACCGGGGCGTCTTCGCGTAGCCGCTGCGTTCGGCGGGTGTCTGCCAGTCGGCCGGGGCCTGCGCGGCGGCCGGGGACCCGAACGACAGGAAAAGAAGAAGGACCGCGGCGTGGAACCTCGCCTTCATCCACGGCCCCCCTTCATGCGCTCTTCGTGACCTCCCCCGTCCGGAGCCGCTCGAGCCTCGACAGGTCGCCGCCCACCACCTCGTAGTGCGCCACCAGCGGCTCCTTGCCGAGCAGGTATCGCTCGTCCTGCGGATAGTAGACCGCTTTCTCCGGCTGCGGCCCGGCGAAGCGCCGGATCGCCTCGAAATCCTCCCAGAAGGAGATCAGCACGAACTCCGCGGCGCTCTCCAGGTCCCGACGCAGCAGGAGGACGCCGCGGTTGCCCGGCGTTCCGCGATAGTCGGAGAACCCCTTCTCCTCGAGAAAGGCGCCGTACTCCCCGGCCTGCTCGGCACGGGTGTTTCCCCGCCAGATACGCGCAATCATGACGACCTCCCTGCGCGGAGCCGCACCGGCTCCCTGTCCGGAACCACCTTTCGAACGATCTCTTCCTGTTCTCGTTTTCCGCCGTGGCGAATGATGATCGCGACGGCCGCGACGATCCCGAGGGCGGCGAGCCCGATGGAGAGCGTCAAGGCCTCCCCCGCCAGCGCCCAGCCGAGCAGAACGGCCACGACCGGGTTGACGTAGGCATACGTCGAAACGCGCGCCGGGGTCGTCACCGTGAGGAGCCACATGTATGCCGAGAAGCCCACGAGCGAGCCGAAGGCGACGAGGTAGGCAAGCGCGAGCGCCGAGCGTGTGGAGATCGCCGAGAGGTCCAGGCGCGTCCCTTCGCCCAAGAGAAGGCCCACCCCCCAGAGGATCAGGCCGCCGGCGATCATCTCCATCGCGACCGCCAACAAAGTCGGGACCGACAGCTTCGCGACGCGCGAATAGAGCGAGCCCGTCGCCCAGCAGAGGGCCGCGACCAGCAGCGCCGCGGCGCCGAGCCTGTCCACGTGCCCGTTTCCGCCGAAGCGGCCCGGCGCGACGAGCCACCCCAGCGAAACGATTCCCAGCACCAGCCCGGCGATCACGGCCGGGCGCGGCGCCTGGCGCCTCCGCGCCGCCTCGAGCACGGTCATCCAGAGGGGGACCGAGGCCACGATAAGAGCCGCGAGCCCCGAGGCAACGCGCTGCTCCGCCCAGGAGACGAGGCCGTTTCCGCCGAGCAGCATGAGCGCGCCGATCCCCGCCGCTAGCCGCCAGTCGCGCGCCTCGGGACGCCGCTCCCCACGCAGCCGGATCCAGCCGTACAGCAGCAGGCCCGCCGTCAGATGCCGGGTGCCGGCCATCACGAAGGGGGGCAGCGTCTCGACGGCGTATCGGATCCCGAGGTACGTCGAGCCCCACAGCAGGTAGATCGCCGCGAAGGCGAGAAGCACCCGGCCGGCGGGAGCCTCGCGCTCAGGCACGCTTCACCTGGATGTCTTGCTCGCCCGAGTCCTCGAGCGGCAGGGCCCTCGACTCCTTGATCGTCTCGAGCACGATCGTCGTACGCGTCGAGCTGACCGTCGGGATCGCGCCGACGCGCTCGCGCAGGAGCCGGCCGAGCGCCTCGGTGTCGGCCGCCCGCAGCTTCACGAGGAAACAGTCCTCTCCGGCGATGTGGTGGACCTCGAGCACCTCCGGGATCCGGGCGAGTTTTTCCGCGGTGCCCACGCTACCCACCCTCTCGTTGGAGCGGACGAAGACGAAGGCAAGGAGCGCCAACCCCACCGCATGCGGGTCCACCTCCGCCCGGAAGCCCCGCAGAACGCCCCTTTCTTCGAGCTTGCGGATGCGCTCGAAAACGGCCGACGGGGCAAGGCCGACCTGCCTGGCGATCTCGGCGTTGGAGGTACGGGCGTTCTCCTGAAGAATCTTTGTAATATTGGCGTCTAGTCCGTCGATTATTCTCATTCAGAAATGATATTACGACGAATCATCAGTATTGGTTTCGAAACAAGGGACGAGGTTCCCGCCCTTCTACAACCCGCGATCGCTCAAAAGGTTGCGGCGGTCCGCCGGCTGTCGACTGCCGACTGCCGGCTAACGACTGCTGCCGACCCGCGACCTTACGCAGCGAAGTACTTCGCCTGCGGGTGGTGTACGACGATCGCGGAGACGGAGGCCTCGGGATCCATCATGAATCCTTCCGTCAGCTCCACACCGATCTTGCGGCCGTCGAGCAGCCGGAAGAGCATCTCCTGGTCCGCGAGCTCGGGACAGGCCGGATACCCGAAGCTATAGCGCTTGCCCCGGTAGCGCGCCTGGAAAAAGTCGGTCATGGAGAGTCCGGGAGGATCCGGAATTCCCCAGCAGTCCCGCAGCTTCCCATGCAGCCATTCCGCCGCGGCCTCGGCCGTCTCGACGGCGAGCGCCTGGAGGGAGTGGCAGAGCAGGTACTCTCCCTTCTCCTTCAACTCCTCGGCGCGCGCACGCACGCCTTCGCCCGCGGTCGTGATGAGGATCGCGATCGTGTCGGGCCGGCCGCCCCGGGGCGCGACGAAGTCGGCCAGGCACAGCCGCTCCCCCGCGGCCTGCCTCGGAAACCGGAACACCGCCGCCTCCCGGCCGTCCTCGAGCACGTGGAGAGAGTTCCCATCCGAGTACGCCTCGAAGTACCGGTACAGGGCGCGGGCTCGGATCCATCCGGCGGCCTGAACGCGCGCCACGACCTCTTCGAGCTCGGCGAGCCTCGCGTCTCTCGCCTCCTTCAACTTCCAGAAGCTTCCCCGCAGCCCCAGGTGCTTGGCGTAGAGCATGTGGGGATTCACGTACCGCCAGATCTCCTCGAGATCGAGCTCCGGCAGCACGTGCTCGTTCTGGTCCGGGGCAGACAGGGGCTCGACGGCCTCGATCTGGGCGCTCCGGACCGCTGGCGCGGCGAGCGGACTTTCCGCCGGCGCCCGCGCGGGGCCGCCGTCCCGCTCGCGGCGCGCCCGGGCTTCCGCCTCGAGCGCGACCCGCTCCTGCTCTCCCGAGAGGATCCGGTCGGCCAGGGCCAGTCCCCGCATCGCGTCGACCGCGTACGCCACGAGCCCGCCGTAGGCCGGCGCGATGCGTTGGTCCGTAAACTTCTGAGAGAGGGCCGCCCCGCCCACGAGCATCGGCGCGGTCACCCCGCGCGCCGCCAGGTCCTCGGCCGTGACCACCATCTGCTGCGCGCTCTTGACCAGCAGCCCCGAGAGCCCGATCAGATCGGGAGCGTGCTCCCGGTACGCCTCGAACAGCTTCTCGGGGGGCACCTTGATGCCGAGATTGACCACCTGGTAGCCGTTGTTCGAAAGAATGATCTCGACCAGGTTCTTGCCGATGTCGTGGACGTCCCCTTTGACCGTCGCGAGGATGATCTTTCCCTTGCGCGCGTCGGTCGCCTTCTCCATGAACTTCTCGAGGTGGGAGACGGCGGCCTTCATCGCCTCGGCCGACTGCAGTACCTCCGCGACGATCAGCTCGTTGGCGTTGAAGAGCCGGCCGACCTCCCGCATCCCGTCCATGAGCGGCCCGTTAATGATGTCGAGCGGGGCCATCCCCCCCGTCCGCACCACCTCGAGGTCATCGAGGAGGCCCTCCTTGGAGCCCTCCAGGATGTAGCGCGGCAGCCGCTCGAGAGGTGACCCGGCGCGCTCCGCCTTCTTCTTCGGCGCCGCCCCCTTCGCCTTGAAGTACGCCGCGAAAGCGCCCACCGGGTCCTCTCCCCGGTTCCAGATCAGGTCTTCCGAAAGGCGCCGCTCATGCTCCGGGATCGTGGCGTAGCGCACGATCTTCTCGGTGTTGACGATCGCCAGATCCAGCCCCGCCTTCGTCGCGTGATAGAGGAAGACGGAGTTCAGGACCTCGCGCCCCGCTTCGGGAAGGCCGAAGGAGACATTGGAGACGCCGAGGATCGTCCGCGTGTCCGGGAACTCCGCCTTGATCGCCCGGATCCCCTCGATCGTCTCGACGGCGCTGCCGACGTACTTCTCGTCCCCCGTTCCGCACGGGAAGACGAGAGGGTCGAAGAAGATGTCCTCGGGCGCGACACCGTACTTCTCGGTCAAGAGCGTGTAGCTGCGGCGCGCGATTGCGAGCTTCCTCCCCCGTGTCACGCCCATGCCGTTCTCCGGGTCCTCGTCGATCGTCCCGACGATCAGCGCCGCCCCGTACTTCTGCGCGAGCGGCACGACGGAGGCGAAGCGCGCCTCCCCGTCCTCGAGGTTGATCGAGTTCAGGATCGACTTTCCCTGGCTCCACTTCAGGCCGAGCTCGAGGACCCTGGCGTCGGTCGAGTCGAGCATCAGCGGCACCTTGACCATCCGGGTGACGCGATCGAAGAACGCGCTCGCGTCGGCCGCCTCGTCGCGGTCCGGGTCCTGCAGGCAGACGTCGATGACCTGCGCCCCTCCCTTGACCTGGGCCCGCGCGATCTCCGCTGCCGCGTCGAGCTGGCCCTCCGCGATCAGGCGCTTGAACTTCCGGCTGCCGAGGACGTTGGTCCGCTCCCCGACCAGCACCGCCCGGTTGTCCTCGGTGATCTCGAGCGCCTCGATGCCGGAGACGAAGACCCGGCTGTGGATCGGGGGACGGCGCGGCTTTCTCCCCTCGGCCGCGGCCGAAACTGCCGCGATGTGCCGCGGGGTCGTGCCGCAGCAGCCCCCGACGATGTTGAGCCACCCTTCTTCGAGGAAGCGGGAGAGCTGCCGGGCGAGCTTCTCGGGCGTCTCGGGATACCGGCCGTCTGAGTCCGGAAGGCCCGCGTTTGGATAGCAGGAGACGGGGGTCTTCGCGAGCCCGGAGAGGGTGCGCAGGTGGTCCGTCATGAACTCCGGGCCCGTCGCGCAGTTGATGCCGATCGAGAGGAGCGGCGCGTGCGCGACCGCGGCCCAGACCGCGTCCACCGCCTGGCCGGCCAGCATCGTGCCCATCGGCTCGATCGTGACGGAGACGGAGACCGGCACGCGCCAGCCGACCTCGGCGAAGGCCTGCTCGACGCCGATCAGGCCCGCCTTCAAGTTCCGCGTGTCCTGCACGGTCTCGAGGATCAGGATGTCCGCGCCCCCCGTGAGCAGGCCGATCGCCTGCGTGCGGTAGTGCACGATCATCTCGTCGAAGCTCGCCCCCCCCGTGACCGTGATCGCCTTGGTCGTCGGGCCCATGGAGCCCGCCACGAATCGGGGCCTGCCGGGAGTGGAGAACCTCGAGGCCGCCTCGCGCGCGATCCGGGCGGCCCCGGCATTCTGCGCGATCGCCTTCTCCGCGAGGCCGTATTCCGCGAGCACGAGCGGCGTGCCGCCGAAGGTGTTCGTCTCCACCATGTCGGCCCCCGCTTCGAGGTACTCCTCGTGCATCCGGCGGACGAGGTCGGGGCGCGTGAAGACCAGGTTCTCGTTGCACCCCTCGAGCTCGGCTCCGCCGAAATCCTCCGCCGTCAGGTTCTGCCCCTGGATCCAGGTCCCCGTCGCGCCGTCCAGCACGAGGATCCGCTCGGCCAAGGCCTCCTGGAGGGCCTCGGCCCGCTCGCGCTGCGAGGCACCGTCGGGAGCCCGGTTTTCGCTCATGAAGTGCGCATTATGCGGGATTCCGCGCGGCGCGTGCGCCCCCGGCCCGAGGGGCCGGCGGGCTCAGAAAATCCGGGACGGCGGGATCTCGAGGCCCGGAAGAAGCGGCGAGCGCAGGACTTCCGCGCCGGCGTAGAGCGCCTCCCGCCGGAAGCCCCCTTCCGAGAGGACGAACACCTCGATCGACTTCGCGGCGGGGTCGGCGATCCAGAGCTCCCGCACACCCGCGCGCGCATAGAGCTTGGTCTTCCTGTCCCGGTCGCGCTCCTCGGTCGAGGGAGAGAGAACCTCGACGGCCAGATCCGGAGCGCCGGAGATGTTCTTCTCGGTCACGATCGAGAGACGGTCGGATCGGATGAAAAAGATGTCCGGCTGGACGACGTCGTAACGGGAGAGAACGATGTCGCACGGCGCGAGAAACACCCGCCCGAGGCCTTGGCCGTGAACGAAATGACGCAGCGCGTCCTCGAGATTCGCCAGAACCTGCTGGTGGTACGGCGTCGGCGCCGGCGTCAAGAGCAGATCCCCGTCGATCAGCTCGTAACGCCGGTCGTCCGGCGTGGCGAGGTAATCCTCGTAGGTGAATTTGAGGGCTTCCGGAAAGGACATCGCAATAGATTCTAATCCCGGGCCCCACCGGCGCGGATGGGGCCCGAAGATCTCCTTGATATCTTTATTGTCGCGAGCGGGCTTCCCGGGCGCCCGCCCGTACTCGGGAGGAAAACGACGATGAGGCGACGTGCGGTTCTCGTGGCCTGCCTCGCCGCCCCGGCGCTCTTGCTCGCGGCCGAGAAGCCCCGGACGGCGGTTCCCCGTCTCGAGCCTTCGCGCTTGAAGGCCTTCAAGGCGCGCTCGATTGGCCCCGCCGTGATGGGAGGTCGCATCTCGGAGATCGCGCTCGACCCGGAGAACGCCTCGGTCTATTACCTCGCCTACGCCACGGGAGGCGTCGCGAAGACCTCCAACAACGGAGCGTCGTTCCAGGCGATCTTCGAGAAGGAGGCCGTCGCCTCGATCGGCGCCGTCGCCGTGGCGCCGTCAGACCCGAAGACGGTC
>JBOGJK010000726.1:0-2297 GCA_050745345.1 Thermoanaerobaculia bacterium | reverse complement strand
CCTCGGAGGTGTCCTCTTCTACGACGCCGCCCAGGTGTGGAAGAGGTTCTCCAGCATCGGGCTGCGCTTCGAGGGGTTCGACGGGCTGCGGCAGGGGGCGGGCGCGGGGCTCTGGTACATGCTGCCGATCGGCCCGCTGCGCGCCGAGTACTCCTGGAAGCTCACGCGGCGCACCATCCCGTTCGCGGTTGTGGACGTGACCAACCCGGATGACCCGCAGGAGCTCTTCTGCTGCTCTCAGGCCCGCGAGAGCGCCGGCCAGTTCTATATCTCGATCGGATTTCCGTTCTGAAGCCCGCGCTCCGCCTCGGCCAGCGCCCGGCGCACCTGTTCGGGGTCCTCTTCGGTTGAGGCCGAGAGGCCCGTGAAGGGCGCCTCGGCCAGCGCCTCGCGCCAGGGGAGCGAGGGGAGGCCTCCGTCGCGCAGCGCGTGCACCAGCTTCAGAGTCCGGAAGGCGTCGAACCAGGTGTGCAGGTGGCGGCCGAGGGTTGCCGCGTCGGAGGAGCGGGCGCGGGCCTGTGCGACGGCCCGGGCGACGCCGAGGCGCTCGAGCGACTCACGCAGCAGATCCGTCCGGAAGAAGGGATTCGAAGCGGGAAGCTCCGCCATGGCCCGGGAGATGCCGCCGTCCGAGGCGGCGATGCAGCCCAGCACGCGCAGCCACGCCGCCAGGTGCGCGAAGACGAAGGGATGGTAGAGGCGGTAGTTGGCGAGCGACTTCTTCCCGCCGGCCAGGTCCCGCAGCGCCCGCCCCGTGCCGAAGGGGACGCGGTCGGAGGGGCGCCCCTCGAGCCGGAGGGGGGCGCCCGACAGCTTCTCGATCGCGCCGACCTTGGCGAGCTTGTTCAGGACGTAGAAGTCTTCGGCGGCATTCTTCTTCGGGAACCCGCGCACGGCGGCATAGGAGCCGGCCGGGATGGCGAGGCAGCTTCCCATGCTGTGGTAGGCGTAGCGGGAGCCGGCCCAGGCGAGCCCGAGCACGTAGTAACGCAGCGCGATCTCGTAGAGTCTGCCGGCGAGCGCGAGCTCCGGGTCCGCCTCGAACCGGTGCTCGAAGAAGTAGAGAGCGGCGCCGGTCGCCTCGGGGTAGAGGCGCGCGGTCTGCTCGAAGTAGTCGGGCGGAAGCAGCGTGTCAGCGTCGGTGTTGTGGAGCCACGGCGAGCCGAGCCGTCCGAGGGCCGCGAGTCGCAGTGCCACGTCGTTGCCGATCTTGCGGGCGAGACCCACGCCCTGCCCCTCGGGCAGGAAGCAGCCGGGGGCCGCGCGGTCCACGAGCAGGAGGGTTCCCACCGGGAGGGGATAGCCGCGGATCGGGGGCGCGTCGGACAGCACCGTGGCCGCCGGCAGATCCCGCTCGAACCGCTCGCGTGCGGCCTGGTTGGCCTCGTGGACCGGCCCGGGGGAATCCTCCCGGGCATTGAGCACGACGACGATCAGCACCGGCCCCTCGGGTCCTCCGGGCACGGAGGCGAGAAGCTGGAAAAGGCTCTCCCGCTCACCGTAGGCGGGCACGATCAGGGCGTGGCCGAAAGGTCCCTGCAGTTTCTCTGCGACCCCGGCCTCGGGCTCCGCGTGCCGCGCGAGGTATTTTGTGACAGCCTTGTTCGGCGCCGTTGCGTTCGTCATCGCGTCGGCGAGAGTATCCGATCGGCGGCTGATCTCAGCCGGCAGTCGACAGTCCATTCTCCACAGTCCACAGGGAGGCCGGAGTGCACTGTTGACTGTCGACCGTTGACTGTCGACTCCGTCTAGTACATCGCCGCGCGGGCCGGCAGCTCCCGGACGATGCGCGACTCGACCTCCAGAAGCTCCGCCAGCCGCGCCTGGACCGCCTCCGGCCCGAAGTACCGGCCCGCGAGCTCGAGGTACGTCTCGTGGTGACGCACCTCGGAGCGGGCGAGCTCCCGGTAGAAGTCTCGCATCGCTCCGGACGGCAGCGCCGCGGCGAGGAGGCCGAACCGCTCGCAGCCTCTCGCCTCGACGATCGCGGTGACCAGAAGCCGGTCCAGAAAGTAAGCCTCGCCTCCCTTGCGGTACTCGCGCGCCAGCCGCTCGACGTAGGGATTGCGCGTGTCGGAGCCGAGTGTGCGTCCCCGCTCGGTCACCAGCTCCCAGACCCGCTCGAAATGCTCGAGCTCCTCGCGCGCGAGCGCCAGGCACGCGCGCACGAGCTCGGTGCGGTCGGGGTAGTGCGCGATCAGCGCCATCGCCGTGGCCGAGGCCTTGCGCTCGCAGGCGGCGTGGTCGAGCAGGAAGGCGTCGAAGTCGGCCATCACCGCTTCGAGCCACGCGGGGGG
>JBOGJK010000725.1:0-2189 GCA_050745345.1 Thermoanaerobaculia bacterium | reverse complement strand
GGCCTCGGGTCAGACCCGCGACCGCTGGGGGTCGCCGGCCAGGTGATCCCGTGGAACTTCCCGCTGCTGATGGCGGCCTGGAAGATCGCACCGGCCCTGGCCTGCGGCAACACCGTGGTCCTGAAGCCCGCCGAGACGACGCCGCTGACGGCGCTCGCGCTCGCGAAGATCTGCCAGGAGGCGGACCTGCCGCCGGGGGTCGTCAACATCGTAACGGGGGCGGGCGAGACGGGAGCCCACGTCGTCAACCACCCGCGCGTGCGCAAGATCGCCTTCACGGGCTCGACCGAGGTCGGAAAGCTCATCCAGCGGGCCGTGGCGGGGAGCGGCAAGAGGCTGACCCTCGAGCTCGGGGGCAAGGCCGCCAACATCGTCTTCGAGGACGCGCCCATCGACCAGGCGATCGAGGGAATCGTCAACGGGATCTATTTCAACCAGGGGCACGTCTGCTGCGCGGGCTCGCGCCTGCTCGTGCAGGAGTCGATCGAGCCCGTCGTGCGACGCAAGCTCCAGTACCGGATCGCCACGCTGCGCCTCGGGGACCCGCTCGACAAGAACACGGATGTCGGGGCGATCAACTCGAAGGCGCAGCTTGCGAAGATCCGGGAGCTCGTCGAGAGCGGCGTCGCGGAGGGGGCCGAGCTGCACCAGTCGGCTTGCGCGATCCCCGTGAAAGGCTACTGGTTCCCGCCCACCTTCTTCACGGGAGTCGCCCAGTCGCACCGGATCGCGCGCGAGGAAATCTTCGGGCCGGTGCTCGCGGTCATGACCTTCCGCACGCCGGAGGAGGCAGTCGAGAAGGCCAACAACACGCCCTACGGGCTCTCGGCCGGCGTGTGGACCGACAAGGGCTCGAAGATCTTCCAGATCACCTCGCGCCTGAAGGCCGGAGTCGTCTGGGCGAACACGTTCAACAAGTTCGACCCTTCCTCCCCCTTCGGCGGCTACAAGGAGTCTGGCTTCGGCCGCGAAGGCGGCGTGCACGGCCTTCGGGCCTATGTGGAGCTAGAGTGACCTCTGTTTGCGGCTCACCTCGCCGGATCAGCTTGAAAACTCTCTTCCGAGGCCGGGCAGCCGGACGCTGACGGTGACACGCGAATCCTTGCCCGGCCTCGCGATAAAGAAGACTTACAAGCTCTACATCGGCGGCGAGATGATCCGCACGGAGTCCGGGCGCTACGATCCCGTCGTCTCGCCGCGCAAGGAGTTGCTGGCCAACGTCTCGCGCGGCTCGCGAAAGGACCTGCGGGACGCGATCCAGAAGGCCCGCGCCGCGCAGGCGGGCTGGGCCCGCAAGACTCCCTATCTGCGCGGTCAGATCCTCTACCGCACGGCGGAGATGCTGGAGGGTCGGGCTTCTTCCTTCGAGGATCTGCTGCGCAAGAGCCGCGGCCTCGCCCCCTCCGCCGCGCGCCGCGAGGTGCGCGCCTCGATCGACCGCCTCGTGCACTACGCCGGCTGGTCCGACAAGTACGGCGCGCTGCTCGGCACGGTCAACCCGGTGGCCTCCTCCTACTTCGATTTCTCCGTGCCCGAGCCGACCGGTGTGGTCGGCATCGTGGCGACGGAAACGCCGGACCTGCTGGGTCTCGTCTCGCATCTGGCCCCCGTGATCGTCTCGGGCAACGCGGCCGTGGCGATTCTTTCGGAGAAGCACCCGCTCGCGTCCCTGGAATTCGGCGAAGTACTCGCGACCTCAGATCTGCCGGGCGGTGTCGCCAACCTGATCTCGGGAAGGAAGGAGGAGCTCGTCCCCCACCTCGCCCGCCACATGGACGTCAACGCGATCTGCGATGCTGGAGGCAACGCAGGGCTCTCGAAGTCGATTGCCGAGGACGCTGCCGTCAACGTCAAGCGCGTCAAGCGCTACTCGATCCGCGATTACTTCTCGGAGGACGCCCAGGGCCTCGACTTCATCGAGGCTTTCGTCGAGATCAAGACGACCTGGCACCCGGTGGGGGTCTAGGTGCGCTGCTTACCGAAAAATTGACAGAGAGAGCGGAGGCCACCCCAGTGGCCAGGGAAAGCGGATGCCGCCTTCGTCCCATCAAGCTCGCACTTCTCCTTTTACTTACCTCGTCCTTCTCGTCCTTCGCTCTCGCCGGAACAAACGAATGGTCAAGCAGCGGCCCCCCCGGCTGGGTCAGCGCACTTGCCGTGGATCCGGGTCCGGCCGGAACCGTTTACAC
>JBOGJK010000724.1:0-2356 GCA_050745345.1 Thermoanaerobaculia bacterium | reverse complement strand
CGCCTGGACGAGCCGGCTTCCCTTCTGTTTCTCGAGTCGAGCGCGAGAGTCTCGTGACCCCGGGCGAGTTACGGTTGATCGAGCAGGAACAAGACTCGCGACGGGACCGAGCGGCGCCGGGTCGTTTAGCAGCCGTCGAACCGCCGTGCTATCCTTCGCGCCCTCTCTCCAGTGGGGATGTAGCTCAGTTTGGGAGAGCGCCTGAATGGCATTCAGGAGGTCGACGGTTCGATCCCGTTCAGCTCCACCAAAACTCGATTCTTCGCCCGCGTATCAGCGAATCGTCATGCAGCGCCGACCGCGCTCTCACGGGGTCGCCTGAGACCTCTGGCGCTGTCGGGCGCGCGGCCGCGAAGAGAGCGGCGGTGGGGCGGCCGCTGTCCCCGACCCCCTGCTCCTTTCGTGCTATCATGCCGCACGAAAGTGGGGGGAGTCACCAAATGCCTACCGTCAAGACGATCGGCGCGAGCGGTCAGATCGCCCTCGGAAAGGAGTACGCGGGGAGGCATGTCCTCATTGACGAGGTGGAACGCGGCGTGTGGGTCATCAAGCTCGGCGACTTCGTCCCGGACAGCGAGCGATGGGTGCACCAGCCCGACGTGGGCCGGTCGCTTGATCGCGCGATCGCCTGGGCCGAGAAGCACCCGCCTCGCCAAACGAACCTCGAGAGGCTTGCCAAGCGGCTCAAGAAGTGAGCAGCGGGCCGCGGTTGATTCGACTCGATCTCAACAACGCCGAGTTCCAGCAACAGTTCTTCTCTCTTCAAAAGGCCGACGCATCCTCGGAGCTCGCTGCCCTGCGGAAGCTGTCTCGGATGTCCTGGGAGCAGATCTACCAGGATTCGGGAATACGATGGGAAGCGATCGCATCGAAAGTTGGCCCGGCTGGCGGCCGGCTCTACTCGCTGAGACTGGGCAAGGGATTTCGAGCGGTCGCGTACCGCCAGGACGATTGGCTGCGGATCCTGTCCCTTCACCCTGATCACGATTCGGCATACGGCTGAGACGATACTCATTTCTCGTATATTGACGCCGGAGCTGATGGACGAGTCCGCGGGCTCACTTTCCTCTTGACAGGCTCCCGGAAAAACCCGCCTGCGCGCAATGTGGGAAGGCGCGACCTGGTCGATGCGCCGAGAAAAGGTCAGGCCCTCTTGGTGTCGGCTGCGACCCCGCTATCGAGGCTCACGCGACGTAGGGCAGAAGATCGACCAGGAAGGCGATATCTGAGGCGGCGAAACGGCCTCCGCGTCCGGCAGTCCCGGCTTCCGCCATGGTCCCACCTCTTGGTTGCTCGCCGGTAGACTAGTCACGAACTTCCGCTTTTGTCGATCGCGCACGATTAGAATCTCAGCGGACTGCCCCTCATGATCGGAAAAACCGTCTCGCACTATCGCGTCCTGGAAAGGGTAGGCGGCGGGGGCATGGGGGTCGTGTACAGGGCCGAAGACACGAAACTCGGCCGCCTCGTGGCCCTGAAGTTCCTGCCCGAGGAGTTCTCGAAGGATCGGCAGGCGATGGAGCGCATGCAGCGCGAAGCCCGGTCGGCCTCCACGTTGAACCACCCCCACATCTGCACGACTTACGACTTCGACGAGCACGAGGGACAGCCCTTCATCGCCATGGAGCTTCTGGAAGGCCAGACGCTCCGGCACCTTCTCGCCGGCGGGGCGCTCCCGACCGAGCGGCTGCTGGAGCTCGGGATCCAGATGACCGACGCCCTGGATGCGGCCCACGCAAAGGGGATTCTCCACCGCGACATCAAGCCGGCGAACATCTTCGTGACGGAGCGGGGCCACGCCAAGATCCTGGACTTCGGACTGGCCAAGCGCGTGCCGCGCGGCTGGCGCGCGTCGGCTGCGGAGGCCTTCTCCGCTCTCCCGACGGGCATCGCCGAGGAGCATCTGACGAGCCCCGGCGTCGCCCTGGGCACGGTCGCCTACATGGCGCCGGAGCAGGCGCGCGGGGAGGAGTTGGACGCGCGCGCCGACCTCTTCTCCTTTGGCGCCGTGCTCTACGAGATGGCGACCTCCCGCCAGGCCTTCTCGGGCAACACGGCCGCGGTCATCCACGACGCCATCCTCAACCGCGACCCGGTCCCTCCCGCGCGCTGGAACCCGGGTCTGCCGCAGGAGCTCGAACGCGTCATCGCCAAGGCGCTGGAGAAAGATCGGGAGATGCGCTACCAGACCGCCGCCGAGCTGCGGGCCGATTTGAAGCGCGCCAAACGAGATTCGGAGTCCGCGGCCAGGGCCGTCGTCGGCGGCGTGGCGGTTCGCAGGGAGGTCCCGCGACGCCCGCGGCCCTCCCGCGCCGCGGTGGCCGCGGTCGCGGCAATCGCGCTCCTGGTCCTGGGT
>JBOGJK010000723.1:0-2311 GCA_050745345.1 Thermoanaerobaculia bacterium | reverse complement strand
GCTCACGCCGGCTCCGTGCCGTCGCGCACGCGCGGGTCGGCCGCCGCGCAGGCCAGGTCCGCCATCAGCGTGACCGCGAGTGTCGCGACCGCGCCGGCCAGCGAGAGCGCCAGGACCACGGGGTAGTCGCGCGCCAGGATCGAATCGAAGTAGAGGCGCCCGAGGCCCGGCCAGGCGAAGATCCGCTCGATGATGACGCTGCCCGAAAGCAGTCCCGGCAGCAGCAGGCCGAGCAGCGTGAGAAGGGGCAGCATCGCGTTGCGAAAGGCGTGCGCCCAGAGGGCACGGCGAGCCGACGCGCCCCGGGCGCGCGCCGCGAGCACGAAGTCTTGCCGCCGCACCTCGGCCACGCCCGACCGGACCAGCCGCGCGAAGAAAGCGAGCGAGCCGTAGGTCAGGCACACAACCGGAAGCGCGAGGTGCTCGGCCCGATCCAGAAGCCCCGGCCACCCCGAAGACGCCGCGTCGGAAGCCACACCGTAGAGGGGAAGCCACCGCAGCCGGACCGAGAAGAGGCTCTGGAGCAGGAGAGCCGCCCAGAAGGAAGGAAGGGAATAGAGCGCGAAGAGCGCGACGGCCGACAGGCGGTCGAGCGGTCCCTCGGGGCGTCCCCCGGCCGCCACCCCGAGGGGGATCGCGATCGCGAGGGTCAGCAGCAGGGCGAGGCCGTTCAAGGCGAGCGTGTAGGGAAGCGCCTCGCGGATTCGCTTCGTGACGGGACGGCGGTCGACGAAGGACTCCCCCAGGTCCAGACGCGCAACCCGGCCGATCCAGGCGCCGAAGCGCTCCGGCAGCGGGCGGTCGAGTCCGTAGAGGCGCTTCATCTCCGCGGCCGCGCGGGCCGAGACGCGCCGCCCCGACTCGCCGCCCATGGCCGTGACGGGACTGCCCGGCGCCAGGTGCAGCAGCAGGAAGACCAGCAGGACGATGCCGAAGAGGGTCGGCACGGCGAGCGCAAGCCGCCGGACCGCGTAGCGGATCACGGCACCGCTCCGGAGGAAGGCCCACCCGCTTTCCAGCCGAGCGGGCCGGGCCAGATCGAGAAGAGCCCGAGCGGCGAGGTCTCCACCCCCTGGAGCCGCCGGGAGAGCGCGTACTTCTTGGTGGAGTTGACCACGAAGACGGCGGGGGCGTCGTCCCGGAAGAGGCGGTGAAGGCGATGATAGAGCGCGATCCGGCGCTTCTCCTCCCCCTCGGAGCGCGCCTCGTCCATCAGGCGATCGGCCTCGCGGTTGCGGTAGAAGCCGCTGTTGAAGCCGTTTGGCGGCCACTGGGAGGAGTGCCAGTAGGGGTAGGGATCCGGGTTCGGATCCGCGGCGCTCGAGGCGAGCGAGGCGGCTTCGAAGGAGCCGGAGTCCAGCCGCTCGACGAAGGCCGCCCACTCGAGCGGCCGCACGCGGGCGCGCACGCCGGCCCGTGCGAGGGAGTCGGCGAAGGTCTCGTCGATCTGCCGCCCGATGGTGTTGCCCGCCGAGACGAGCAGCTCGAAGTCGAACTCCCGGCCGTCGCGGTCGCGGGTGCCGTCTCCGTCGCGGTCCCGCCACCCCGCCTCCTCGAGCAGGGCCGAGGCCGCTTCCGGATCGTAGGGAAGGGGCGGAATGCTCGGGTCGTAGGCGGGCGACTCGGGCGCCCAGGGCCCGGAGAGAACGCGCGCCGAGCCCCGGAAGAGGTCTCGGGCGATCGCCTCCCGGTCGAGCAGCATCGTCAGGGCGCGCCGCGCGCGGGGGTCGGCGAAGAACGGCTGGCGCACGTCGAGCGCGATGTAGTTGTAGTCGAGGTCGTAGAACTCGACCACGCGGCAGCACGCCGCGAAGGCGGGATCGGCAGCCGCCCGGCGCTTCAACTCCGCGTCGATCCAGGTCTCGTCCAGATCTGCCCGGAGGAGGGCCCGATACGCGACGGCGTTCTCCGGCACAATGCGGAAGAGGATCCGGTCGAAGTGTCCGGGCGTTGCCCAGTACCGCGGGTTGCGCTCGAGCACGATCGACTCCTGCGCCTTCCAGGAGGCGAGCCGGTAGGGGCCGTTGGAGAGCGGCGCGCGGTTGTCGGGGGCCCGGTCGAAGACCTGACCGGCGAAGCGGTGAGCCGGCAGCAGCGGCAGCACGAAGGCCATCGGCCGGTAGGAGTAGACCTGCTGGAAGCGGACGCGGAAGGCGCGCGGGCCCGCCTCCTCGACGGAGAGGAGCCCCTCGAAGAGCGACCGGAAGAGGGTGGACCGTGTGGACGGATCGGCGATCCGGCGGATCGTGAAGACGGCGTCGGCCGGGGTGACCGGAAGGCCGTCCTCCCAGACCGCCTCCGGACGCAGGTG
>JBOGJK010000722.1:0-10028 GCA_050745345.1 Thermoanaerobaculia bacterium | reverse complement strand
CATGGTCCTCGTCGGTCAGGCGCGCGACGGCTTCCACCGCGCCGCGCTCGCCCTCGCGATCGTGGCCAACGTGGTCCTGACGCTGGCGATCCTGCTCGCCGCGCCGTGGCTCGTGTCCCGGATCGGCGAGACCGGCCAGCGGATCGTCTCGAAGATCATGGGCCTGATCGCCACGGTCATCGGAGTCCAGTTCGTCTTGAACGGGGTCGAGGCCGTGGCGCTCGCGATCCTGAAGGCCTCGCGGGGCTGAACGAGCGGCAAGTCGGCGCCCGCAGCGGGGCACGGGAAGGAGGAATGTTCCCCCTCGGAAACGGGGAACCGTCACGCGCGGCGAGATGGCGGCGTTTCTGAAGAAGACGCTCGGGCTGTAGACCGGCTTCGCCTGGGGGCAGGCGACGACGCCCCCCTCTCCATCTCGAAGGCGTCCTTCCCGTCTCCGTAGTAGTCGGCGATGCGCCCGAGCTTCCGGAGGCCGAAGGAGCGGTAGAAGGCAATCGCGCTGGCGTTGCGCGCGTCCACCTCCAGGCGCACCGCCGTGGTTCCCGCGCGCTCGAGCCGGGCGAGCAGCTCTGTAAAGAGGGCGCGGCCGACGCCGCCGCGTCGGTGGTCCGGATCGACGTCGAGCGTCAGGACACCACCCAGCGCCGGCCGGCGCAGGTAGCCGATCGCGAAGCCGACGAGCTTGCCCCGCGTCTCGGCCACGACCCCCTCCAGGCTCTCCAGCCCGAGGAAGGTCTCGATCTGGGCGCGCGTGAAGGCGATGCCCGGCTCGAAGCAGCGGTGATCCAGGCGATACATCGCTTCCCGGTCCGACCGGCGCAGGTCGCGCAGGGTAAAGGAACGCCGCGTGACCCTTCGGCTCACCGCCGCCGCATCGCGCGATCCGCTTCGCGCTTCAGCTCCCGGTCCCGGATCGCGTCCCGCTTGTCGTGCAGCTTCTTCCCCTTCACCAGAGCGATCTCCGCCTTTGCCCGCGACCCCTTGAAGTAGAGGGAGAGCGGCACGCAGGAGACTCCGCGCGTCGCGACCGCCCCCGCCCATCGGTCCAGCTCCCGGCGGTGGAGGAGAAGCTTGCGATCCCGCTCGGGGGGATGGTTGGTCCAGGAGCCGGGTCCGTATGGAGAGATGTGCGCGCCGATGAGGAAAGCCTCTCCCCCGCGGAACTGGACGTAGGAGTCCTTCAGCTGCGCCCGCCCCTCCCGCAGCGACTTGACCTCCGTGCCGGTCAGGACCAGTCCCGCCTCGGCGCGGTCCTCGATGAAGTAGTCGTGGAAGGCCTTGCGGTTGCTCGCCACCGGCTTGACTGCGGCGCCCTTCTCACCCGCCTTCTCCGGCCTGGGTCGGCTCACCGGGCCAGTCTATCGGCGGGCGTCGCCGTGTGGCGCTCCGGCCACGCAGGTGTCTCTTTCATGAGACACTACGGCACAAGCCAGTGGCCCTCCGGGCCGCTCCGAGCTCGTGTCAAGCTCAACGAAATCAGCGACTTGTGCGATCCTTGATGACCGGCGAAACCTCTGGCACCGATGATGCGGATAAGGCGGCGGAAAAGAAGATGACCAGAGCCCAGACCACTCTTCGGACAAGCGTCTCCATCGAGGGAGTCGGTCTTCACTCCGGGCACCCCACCCGCGCGACCTTCCGGCCGGCCCCGCCCGACACGAGTCTCGTCTTCCTGCGACTCGACCGGCGGCGGACGGCGATCCCCGCCAGTCTCTCCTCGGCCAGCACCTTCGACTACGCCACGACGCTGTCGGCCCACGGCGTCTCGATCGGAACGGTCGAACACCTGCTCTCCGCGGCCGCGGGCGAGCAACTGGACAACTGCCTCGTCGAGATCGACGGTCCGGAAGTTCCCATCCTGGACGGCTCGGCCCTCCCCTTCGTGCAGCTCTTCCACGCGGCGGGCTTCGAGCGCCAGAACGCCTCGGTGCGCCCGCTCGCCCCGGAGCGCGAGGTCACCGTCGAGGATGGTGACCGCTCGATCCGCTTCACCCCCGACGGAGAGGCCCTCACGATCACCTACGAGATCGACTTCCCGCACCCTTTTGTGGGCCGGCAGCAGCTCACGTGGATCGCCCGTCCCGAGGATTACGCCGCCCGGATCGCGCCCGCCCGCACCTTCGGCTTCCTGCGGGAGGTGGAGGCCCTGCGCGCGCGGGGGCTCGCGCGCGGAGGGTCGCTGCAGAACGCGGTCGTGCTCGACGATGCGGGGATCCTCTCGGGCCCCCTGCGCTTCCGGGACGAGTTCGTGCGCCACAAGGTCCTGGACCTTCTGGGAGATCTCGCGCTGCTCGGCCGGCCGCTGCGCGGCCGCATCCACGCGCGCAAGGCGGGGCACGCCCTGCACATCGAGCTCGCGCGCGCCCTGCGCGCGGCCCTCGAGGCGCCGGAGAGCGCGCCCGGCGAGGCCCGGCCGCAGGCGCGCCGGCAGAACGCCCGCACCTGACCGCCTTCGCTTTCGCCCGCCTCGCCTAGAATTCCCCCGTGGTGGGGGAGCGCGGGTGCCTCGGGGTCTTTCTCTTTCCGTTCGCCCTGGCGTTCGGGCCGGCCGCCGCCCCCGCGGAGGACACCCCGCCGCAGGTCACCGTCCTTCGCGTCACGACCCGAGGCCCCGACGTCTTCCTGCGCTTCCAGCTCACGGGAGTGCTGAACCCGGAGCTCGCGCGCCGGATCGAAACGGGCCTGGAGACCACGATCCGCTACGAGATCCGCCTCTACCGGCAGTTCCGATACTGGTTCGACAACTTCCTCGACGCGCGGCGCTACGCCGTCTCCGTCACCTTCGACCCGGTGACGCGCGAGTACGTCGTGGCCGAGACTCTCGACGACAAGCCCCTCTCGCGCGCGACGACGGCCGACTTCGAGGATGTCCGGCGGCTGCTCGTCTCCAAGGAGAGTTTGCTCGCGTTCCACGTGCGGCCGGAGTGGCCGCAGAGGAACCTGATCGTGCACATGCGCGCCGCGTTCGATTCCGGCTACCTCTTTGCCTTCATCCCGGTGGACTACCGCACCTCCTGGAAGAAGTCGAAGAAGTTCGCGATCGCCGCGGTCGCGGCACCGTGAGGCGCCGCCCGTGAAGATCTCGACCGAGTTGCTGCGCCGCCGCAAGGACAACCGGCTCATCGTCGGCCTCGTGCTGGCCGTCCTCGTGGTCTGGTCGGCGGTCTCGGTGCTCGAGCAGCGCGCGGCGGAGATGGAGCCCGCCACGATCACGCGGGGTCTGCTCCTCTTCGTCCTCTCCTACGTCAACGTCACGCTGATCGCGGCGGTGCTCTTCGTGCTCGGCCGCACACTGATCAAGCTGTGGCTCGACCGGCGGCGGCCCGCGCTCGGCTCGCGCTTCCAGACGAAGCTGCTGGCCACCTACATCGGCCTGACGGCGATCCCCGTCGCGCTCCTGTTCTTCTCGGCGACCGGCCTGATCCAGAGCTCCATCGACCGGTGGTTCTCGACCCCCGTGCGGCAGGTCGTGCAGCAGGCGCGCGCGCTCCAGGACCGGGCACAGCGGCGGGTGCTCGAGGACGCCCTCGGCGAGGCCCGCGCGCTGGCCTCCCTGCCCCGCAATGCCGCGGGAGAGCAGCGGGAGCCTCTGGAGGCCTTCCGTCGCGAGCGCTCGCTCGACTCCGTCGAGGTGTACCGCGCGGGCAGCCGTGTGGCCGTCGCGGCCGCCGACCCGCAGCCGCCGCCCCTGCCCTCCGAGACGCTCGGCGGCGCCGGCGCCGGCGGCGAGCCGTTCAAGATCGAGGTGCTGCCCGACGGCAGCCACCGCTACCGCGCCGCCTTCTCCTCCGGAGACCGGGTGTACGCGGCCGGCATCCGCCTGCCCGAGTCGGAGGCCCGCGCCCTCCAGTCGATCGCGGCGGCCTGGAGCGAGTACCAGAAGCTTGAGCTGCAGAAGCCGGCCATCAAGGCGGCCAATATCTCCACCTTCCTGCTGATCACGCTGGCGCTGCTCTTCGGCTCGATCTGGATCGGCCTCACACTCGCACGCCGTATCACGGGGCCGATCGGAGCGCTCGCCGCCTCGACAGGGCGCCTCCGGACGGGCGACTTCTCCGCCCGTGTGGACGTGCCGGCGACCGACGAGCTCGCGGTCCTCGTCGAGTCCTTCAACCGGATGGCGGCGGGCCTGGAGGAGGCGCGGCAGGCGCTGCTGCGCTCCAACGAGGAGCTGCAGGCGACCAACCGCCGGGTCGAGCTCGAGCGCCGCCTCTTCTCGACAGTCCTCGAGTCGGTGACGACCGGGGTCATCGCCTTCGACGCCGACGGCCAGATCACCCTCTGCAACCCGGCCGCCCGGCACCTGCTGGGCCTGACCGAGGAAGTCACCGCCGTGTCCCTCGCCGCGCGGCCGGAGCTGGCGCCGCTGGTCTCGCTCCTAGAGGAGGCGCGCGCCGGCGCCCCCGCCGCCTCGCCCCGCGAGCTCCTCCTCACGACCGAGGCCGGCGAGAGCCACCTGGAGGTCGCCGTCCGGCCGCTCTCCCGCCCGGACGGCGTCGACCGGGGGGGCTGGGTGCTCGCGGTCGAGGACACCACCTACATCGCCCGCGAGCAGAGGCTCGCCGCCTGGAACGAGGTCGCCCGCCGCGTCGCCCACGAGATCAAGAACCCGCTCACACCGATCCGCCTCTCCGCCGAGCGGATCCTCCGCCGCTTCCGGGCGGGCGAGCCCGACCTGCCCGAGGCGATCGAGCGGGGCACGCGCGTCATCGTCGAGGAGGTGGGGTTCCTCAAGTCGCTCGTCAACGAGTTCTCCCGCTTCGCGCGCCTGCCGCAGATGCGCTCGCAGCCAACCGACCTGCCCGCGCTCGCGCGCTCGGCGGTGCGCCTCTTCGAGGGATCGCGCGAGGGGGTGACCGTGCGCCTCGAGTCGCACCTCACGCGGGACACGTTCGTGCTCGACCCGGACCAGATCAAACGCGCGCTCGTGAACCTCATCGACAACGCGCTCGAGGCGTGCGGGGAGAAGGGCGAGATCGCCGTGCGCCTCTCCGACCACGACGGCTGCTGCACGATCGAGGTCGCCGATACGGGGCGCGGCGTGCCCGCGCGCGACCGGGAAAAGCTCTTCCTGCCCGACTTCACGACGAAGGGGCGCGGCACGGGGCTCGGACTCGCCATCGTGTACCGGATCGTCGCCGACCACCGGGGCACCATCCGCGTCGAGGACAACCGGCCGCGCGGCGCGCGGTTCATCATCGAGCTGCCCGCGGCGTGAGCCCGTGAAGAAGCGCCGCGTCCTGGTGATCGACGACGAGGGGGGAGTCCGGGAGACCCTCTCGCAGATCCTGGCCGACGAGGGGTATTCGGTCACCGCCGTGGCCTCCGGGGAGGAGGGGCTGCGGCGGCTGACCGAGGAGAGCTTCGACCTGGCGTTCCTCGACGTCTGGCTGCGCGACCGGGACGGCCTCTCGATCCTGGAAGCCGCGCGCGATCGGCTCCGCGACGTCCCGGTCGTCATGATCTCAGGGCACGCCAGCGTCGAGACGGCGGTCAAGGCGGTGCGCCTGGGGGCCGAGGACTTCCTGGAGAAGCCGCTCTCACTCGATCGGGTGCTCCTGACCGCGCAGAAGGCGATCGAGCGGCGAAGCCTGCTCGCCCAGATCGCGAGCCTGAGCGGCCGCAGCGAGCCCGAGGAGCTCCTGGGCGACTCGCCGCCGATGCGGCGGCTCAAGGAAGAGATCACCCGGGTCGCGCCCACCGACGCGCGCGTGCTGGTCACGGGGGAGAACGGGACCGGAAAGGAGCTGGTGGCGCGGGCCCTCCATCGCCTCTCCCAGCGCGCGGACTCGCCGCTCGTCGAGGTCAACTGCGCGGCGATCCCGGAGGAGCTGATCGAGTCGGAGTTGTTCGGGCACGTCCGCGGCTCCTTCACCGGCGCCGCCCAGGACCGCCGCGGCAAGTTCGAGGAAGCCGACGGCGCGACGCTCTTCCTGGACGAGGTCGGGGACATGTCCGCCCGCACCCAGGCCAAGGTGCTGCGCGCGCTGCAGGAGGGGCGCTTCACGCGCGTCGGGGGAGCGAGGCCGATCGCCTCCGACGCGCGCATTCTCTCGGCGACGAACAAGGATCTGGCCGCGGAGATCCGGCGCGGGCAGTTCCGCGAGGACCTCTTCTTCCGCCTCGCCGTCGTGCCGATCGCCGTGCCGGCGCTGCGGGAACGCGCGGAAGACATCCCGATGCTCGCCCGGCACTTCCTCGAGCGGGCCTCGCAGCGCTTCGGGTGGCGGCCCAAGCGGCTCTCGGCCGAAGCGCTCGAGGCGTTTCAGGCCTACCGCTGGCCGGGCAACGTCCGGGAGCTGCGAAACCTGATCGAGCGGCTCATGATCCTCTGTCCGGAACCGCAGATCGGCGCGGCGGACCTGCCGGCCGAGTTCCGCCGCGAAAACGGGGGCCCGCCCCCGGACGCCCCGCTGCGCGATGCCCGCGACGACTTCGAGCGCCGCTACATCCTGGCGGCCCTGCGCCGCCACCGCGGCAACGTCAAGCGCACCGCGGAGGCGCTGGCGGTGGAACGATCGAACCTCTACCGGAAGCTGAGGTCGTACGGGATCGAGGTCGAGAGGGAGTAGGTCGGGCGGCCATCCCGGGCCCGCGACGCGGCCGCAGCGGGATCCAAGCGGGTAGACTGCCGCCGAGAAGAGATGGGGACAGGGGCGGGATCCGTGCCGGGCAAGCTCGCGCGGCAAGAGCTCGCGCGGCTGGTGGAGGCGGGCGAGATCGAGACGGTTCTCGCCGTCTTCCCGGACCTCTACGGGCGGCTGATGGGCAAGCGCTTCGTCGGCCGTTTCTTCCTGGAGAGCGTGGCGGCCCACGGCCTGCACGTCTGCGACTACCTGCTCGCCTGCGACATGGAGATGGATCCGGTCCCGGGCTACGAGCTGGCGAGCTGGGAGACCGGCTACGGGGATTTTCGGTGCGTCCCCGATTGGAAGACGTTGCGCCGGGCGGCCTGGCTCGAGAAGAGCGCGATCGTGCTCTGCGACGTCGTGGGAGAGCCGGATGGCCGGCCGATCGAGGTCGCGCCGCGACGGGTGCTCGCCCGCCAGGTCGAGCGCGAGAGAGAGATGGGGTTCGAAGCCCGAGCCGGCTCCGAGATCGAGATGTACGTCTTCCGGGAGAGCTACGAGTCGGCCCGCCGGAAGCATTACCAGGAGCTGGAGACTTTCGGCGCCTACATCGAGGACTACCACATCCTGCAGGGGACCAAGGAGGAGCCGCTCGTCGGCTCGATCGTCCGCAGCCTGGAGGCGAGCGGCGTGCCGATGGAGGGATCGAAGGGGGAATGGGGGCCCGGCCAGCAGGAGCTGAACGTCCGTTACAGCGACCTGCTGGAGCAGGCCGACCGAAACGTCCTGACCAAGCATGCCGCCAAGGAGATCGCCTTCGGGCAGAACCTCGCCGTCACCTTCATGGCGAAGTGGAACGAGCGGCTGGCCGGCAGCTCCATGCACCAGCACCTCTCCCTCTGGAACGCCGGGGGCGAGGAGAATCTCTTTGCCGGTACCACGCCGCTCGGCCCGATTGCCGCAAGCGACCTCTTTCGCTGGTTTCTCGGGGGGTGGATGGCGCATGCGGAGGAGCTGATCGCCTGCGTCGCGCCCTCGGTCAACTCCTACAAGCGCTTCCAGGCGGCCTCCTTCGCCCCGACGGCCGTCGCCTGGAGCCACGACAACCGGACGGCGGGGTTCCGCGTCGTGGGAGAGGGGCCGTCGCTCCGGATCGAGTGCCGCATCCCGGGCGCCGACGCGAACCCGTACCTCGCCTACGCCGCCGCGCTCGCCGCGGGGTTGGACGGCATCCGGCGCCGCACCGAGCCCCCGCCGCTCTTCCAGGGGGACGCCTACGCGGCCAAGGCGCTGCCTCGCGTTCCGCAGTCGCTGCGCGACGCGACCGGCCGGTTCGCCTCGAGCGCCTTCGCGCGCGAGGCGTTCGGCGACGAGTTCGTGGACCACTACGTCCACTTCCTGCGCACCGAGCAGAGGAAGTTCGACGAGGCGGTGACCGACTGGGAGCGGGCGCGGTTCTTCGAGAGGGGATGAGGGAGAGACGATGCGGTTGAAAGAGAAGGTCGCTCTGATCACCGGCGCCGGCAGCGGCATCGGGCGGGAGGCCGCGCTCCTCTTCGCCCGAGAGGGGGCGAGCGTCGTCGTCGCGGACGTGGCCGAGGCCGCCGGCCGCGAGACGGCCGCCGCGATCGAGCACTCGGGCGGGCGGGCGGGCTTTGTCCGCGCCGACGTCTCCCGCGCAGCCGATGCCCGCGCGATGGTCGAGGCGGCCGAGGAGGCCTTCGGGCGAATCGATGTCCTCTTCAACAACGCGGGCATCTTTCCCGCAGCGGATGGCTCGGTCCTGGAGACCGACGAGGAGACCTGGGACCTCGTTCTCGCCGTCAACTTGAAGGGGGTCTTCCTCGGGTGCAAGTACGGCATCCCCGCGCTCCTGCGGTCGGGCGGCGGGAGCATCATCAACACCGCCTCGTTCGTGGCGCTGATGGGGGCGGCGACCCCGCAGATCGCCTACACGGCGAGCAAGGGAGGGGTCCTCGCCATGACGCGCGAGATCGCCGTCGAGTTCGCCCGCCGGGGCATTCGGGCCAATGCCCTCTGCCCCGGCCCGGTCGACACGCCGCTTCTGGCCGAGCTCTTGAGCGACCCGGCGCGGCGCGCGCGAAGGATGATCCACATCCCTCCCGGGCGTCTGGCCAGGGCTTCCGAGGTGGCGCAGGCCGCCCTCTTTCTCGCCTCCGACGAATCCTCCTACGTCAACGGCGCCGCCTTTACCGTGGACGGGGGCATCACCGCGGCCTATGTGACGCCGGAATAGAGGGGAAGCGAGCCCTCTTCCCCGTCCGGCGTCTTTCGCCTGAGGTTTGCGCTCGATGCCGACCCGCGACGAGATCCTGCGGCAGGACGCGGAGGACCTCGCGCGCCTCGGTTACGCGCAGCAGCTCTTCCGCCAGATGGGAGGCTTCTCCAACTTCGCGGTCAGCTTCTCGATCATCTCCGTCCTGACCGGAGCGATTCTCCTCTACGGCTATGGCCTGAAGCTCGCCGGTCCCATCGTCAACACGGTCGGCTGGCCCGTCGTCAGCTTCTTCACGCTGGCGATCGCGGCCTCGATGGCGGAGCTGGCCTCTGCCTACCCGACGGCCGGCGGCCTCTACTTCTGGGCCTTCCGCCTGGGGGGGCGCGGATGGGCCTGGGCCACCGCCTGGCTGAACATGGTCGGCCAGGTGACGATCACCGCGGGCATCAACGTGGCGGCCGCAATCTATCTGATCGGGACCGCGACGCGGATCCTCGGCCTGCCCGCAGACGCGACGGTTCCCCTGCTGGGATCGCTCACGAGCTGGCGCTTCCAGCTCTTCGTGACGGCGCTCCTGATGGTCCCGCAGGTTCTCATCAACATCTTCGGCGTGCGGCTGACCGCGCGCTTAAACGACGCGAGCGTCTGGTGGCACATCGCCGGCGGGGCGGTCATCGTCCTCCTGCTGGCTCTCTTCGGGACGCACCACAACCCCTTCGGCTTTCTCTTCCGTTTCGAGAACGTGGTCACGCCTCTGGAAGCCTCCTCGGCGCAACTGCCCGGCGGACGGTTCGCTCCCGCTCTCGTCTTCGGGGAGACCAGGATCCCCTCGCCGCTCTTCGCCCTGGCGCCCGGCCTCGCGGACCTCTACCGGCTGGCGCCCTTCGGCCTCGTCTTCGTGCTGGCCCTGCTCCAGGCGCAGTGGACCTACACCGGCTACGACGCCTCGGCCCACATGGCCGAGGAGACCCGGAGGGCTCGCTTGAGCTCCGCCTGGGGCGTCTTCCTCTCGGTCGCCGTCTCGGCGGTGGTCGGATACGTCCTGCTCCTGGTCCTGACCTGGTCGATCCCCCGGGGCGACGTCGCGGCGGTCGCCTCCGACGCGTACCCGGTACTCGCCATCGCCGACGGCAACCTGCCGCGCCCGGCCGCCCACCTGGTCGCGGTCATCATCGGCGGGGCGATGTGGCTCTGCGGCTCCTCCTCGGTCTCCTCCATGT
>JBOGJK010000721.1:0-5399 GCA_050745345.1 Thermoanaerobaculia bacterium | reverse complement strand
GGTGAGGGGCGAACTCGAGGGGGCGAAGGAACCTAGCGAGCGCCATGCTCACTCCGGTGCCACGCCACACAGCGCCGCAGTCCCTCGTGCAGCGGCACGCGGGCGCGGAAATTGAGAAGACGCCCGGCCTTCTCGGTGGAGGCGAAGGTGACGGGAACGTCCCCCGGCTGCTCCGGCAGGCGCTCCCGGCGCGCCCTCTTGCCGGTGGCGGCCTCGATCTCCTCGACCAGGCGCGCGAGCGTAACGGGTTGCGCCCCTCCCAGATTCACGATCTCGAAGGAGAAGGAGGCTTCGAGCGCCGCCTCCAGCCCGTCGGCGATGTCGTCCACGTAGGTGTAGTCCCGCCGCGAGCCGCCGTCCCCGTAGACGGGAATCGCCTCGCCTGCCTCGATCGAGCGGATGAAGCGAGCGATCGCCATTTCCGGGCGCTGCCGCGGCCCGTAAACTGTAAAGAGACGCAGACAGACGGCGGGCAGGCCGTGCAGGTGGTGCGCGTTGAAGACGTGCAGCTCTCCCGCCCGCTTGGTGGTCGCGTAGGGCGAGATCGTGCGGTCGATCGAGTCGTCCTCGGCGAAGGGGAGCTTCGCGTTGATGCCATAGACCGAGGAGGAGGAGGCGAACACGAACCGCGGCCGGCCGTGGCCGAGGGCCGCCTCGAGCAGGTGGAGCGTGCCGAGGCAATTGACTTCCTCGTACAGGACCGGCTGGGAAATCGAGGGGCGTACGCCCGCCCGCGCGGCCAGGTGCGCGACCGCGTCGAACCGTTCCTCGCGGAAGAGCGCGAAGACGCGCTCGCGGTCGCGGATGTCTCCCTCGACGAGGCGGAAGCACGGGTTCTCGAGGTGGGGCGCGACGTTGCGGCGCTTGACGGCCGGGTCGTAGAAGTCGTTGAAGTCGTCCAGCACGGTCACCCGGTCGCCGCGGGCCAGCCGCCGGTCGGCCAGGTGCGAGCCGATGAAGCCGGCTCCGCCCGTGATCAGCAGGTTCATCGGGCGGGCGGCGTCGGCGTCCGGGGCGCCGCGGCGGCCGCCGGGACCGGCGTGGCGGAGAGCCGCCGCACTTCGTCTTTGTACTCCTTCTTGATGCCCGCCTTCTGCCGGTCCTTGACCAGCCACCGCAGGAGCGCCGACTCGTCGACGCCGACCACCAGGCGGTTGGCGGCGTCGAAGACGGAGGGGTCATTGATCAGCTTGCCCGCCGTGCCTTCCCCCTCGTCGAGCTTGCGGGAAATCGAGTTGAGCCGCTCGGTGAACTCGAGCAGGTTCTTCGAGAAGGCGCGGCCGAAGGCCTCGTCGCGCAGCAGCATCGGCAGCGCCCCGTCCCCCTCCTCGAGGCTCCGGGTGACTCTCGCGAGCGATGCCGCGGCCGTTGCGAGGTCGTCCACGAGGGCGTAGAGGCGCTTCTTCCCCTCCGGATCGGAGAGCAGCGCCGGGATCGCCCCTTCGCCCGTCCGCATCCCCTCGTCGATCTTGCCGAGCAGCGACTGGACCGAGCGGATCGCGCCCGCGAGCGACTCGCTCGTCTCCCGCCCGTATTTGTCGTCGATCAGGAGCTTGCCCACGAGTCCCTGACCCCCTTCGACCTTCTTCAGGATGGTGTTCAACGAATGGAGCGCGGCGTTGAAGCTGTTGCCGAGCCGCTCGCTCTCCGGGCTCTTCGAGGTGATGGCGCCCAGAAACCCTTCCCCCTTCTCCGTGCGGCCGAGGATGCTCTTCAGGGACCGCGCGATGGCGGACAGGTCGGTGAGCAGGTCGCCGCCGCCTTCGAGCAGTTTTTCGAGGCCCACATCCGGAGCGGCCTTGATGTCACTGCCGATCGGGATCTGCGACTCCGCCGCGGCCCCCCCGGAAAGATCGATGTACTTGTCTCCGAGCAGGCCGATCGTCTTGATCGAGGCCTGGGTCCCCGTGCGCAGGCGGGGCGCGACGCGGCGGTCCACCTCGTAGGTCACGAGGACCGTTTGGTCCTCGGGCTTGGGGGAGAGACTTACCTCGATCACGTTGCCGACGGTCACGCCGTTCAAGCGGACGGGGTTTCCCGCCACGAGGCCGGCCGCCGAGTCGAAGTGCGTCTGGTAGGGCCACTTCTTCTTGAAAAGGTTGGCGCGCCGGCCGACCATGAAGACGCCGATCATCGTGAAGAAGAGGGCGACCAGGACGACGAGCCCGACCCGGAATCTCCGGCCGATGTAGTGCTCGGTGACCACGCTAGCCTCCCCCCGGAACCGCGGCGAACTCCCCCGTCCCGCACGGGAAGCCCATCGAGCGGAAGTATTCGTGGAGGACCGGGTGCCCGCCGCGCGCCGCCTGATCGAAGGTCCCGAGAAACTGGAACTGCCCCTGATAGAGGAACGCCAGCCGGTCCGCGACGGTGCGCGCCGTGACGATGTCGTGCGTCACGACGACCGACGTGGTCTGCAGGCGGGTGTTCAGGTCCACGATCAATTGCGCGATCTTCTCGGAGGTCAGGGGGTCGAGCCCCGTGGTTGGCTCGTCGTACAGGATGATCTCGGGCTCGAGCGCGATCGACCGCGCCAGGGCGACGCGCTTCTTCATGCCGCCGGAAAGCTCGGCCGGCATCTTCTTCTGGGTCCCGGGCAGCCCCACCATCGCGAGCTTCTCCGCGACCGCCTCGGCGATCTCGGAAGCCGTCTTGTCGGTGTGCTCCTGCAGGGGAAACGCGATGTTCTGCTCCACGTTCATGGAGTCGAAGAGCGCCCCTCCCTGGAAAAGCATCGCCAGCCGGCGGCGCACGGGCGCCAGCTCCTCCTCGTCGAGGGCCACGATGGACTGGCCGAACACCCGGACATCCCCGCTGTCCGGCTTGGTCAGGCCGTTGATGTGGCGCAGGGCGACGCTCTTCCCGCTGCCGGAGGGCCCCAGGATGCAGAGCACCTCGCCACGGAAGATCCGGAGGTCGACACCCGCCAGCACGTCGCGCCGGGCGTAACGCTTCCAGAGTCGCTCGAACTCGACGACGGTCTCCGGCGGCGCCGCCTTCTCCGGGGACTTCGCCGTGCTCATGGTCTTTCCTTCACAGCGCCAGGAAGAGCTTCGTCAGGAAGAAGTCGGAGATCAGCACGCAGATCGACGCGATCACCACGGTGCGCGTCGTCGCGGTGCCGACGGAGGCCGCGCCCCCCTCGACGTTGAGGCCGTTGTAGCAGCCGATCGCGGCGATCTCCAGGCCGAAGAAGAAGGTCTTTCCGAGACCGCTCATGATGTCGGAGATCCGGAGGAACTGCCAGATGCTCGACAGGTAGTCCTGGGCCGTGGTCTGGAGTTCGACGACAGCGATCAGGAGGCCTCCCAGGATGCCGAACACGTCGGCGAGCGCCGCGAGCACCGGCATCATCAGCAAGGTGGCCAGGACCCGGGGCACGACGAGCCGGCGGATCGGGGAGACCGCCATCGCGCGCAGGGCGTCCACCTGTTCGGTCACCGTCATCGAGCCGAGCTCCGCCGTGATCCCCGACCCCACCCGGCCGCCGACCATCAGGGCCGTGAGCACGGGCCCGAGCTCCCGTACGAGCGAGACAGCGACCACCCGGCCGATGAACTGCTTGCCGCCGAAAGCGGAGAGCGAGTAGGCGGTCTGCAGGGCGAGCACCCCGCCCGTGAAGAACGCCGTGATGCCCGTGATCGTGACCGACTTGACGCCGATCTCGTCCATCTGCCGCAGCACATCGGTGCGGTAGAACGGCCGGGAGACCATTCCGACGATGGCGTCGCCGATGAGCTGGAAGAGGCCGCCGACGTACTCGACCGTCCCCTGTCCCCTTCGGCCGAAGCGGTCCACGAAGCGCAGCCACCGGATATTTCGGTAGAAGACGGCCGTGGCCGAGGGCTGGGAGGAGGTCGGGGGGGGCGCGCTCATGGAATGCGCGATTCTATTCCGCCGTCCGGCTTCTGTAAATCTCGGAGCAGCGGAGACTTGGCCGTTTGCTAAGATCCGCCGCTCCATCCGATGCGAAGCCTCCGCGCCCTCCTCGTCTGGGCCTCGATCGCCCTGCTGACGGTCGCCTTCGGGGTCCCCGCGATCGTGGCCGCCTTCGTGCCGCCGCGCGGCGACTGGTTCCTGCGCTTCGCGCGCGGCTGGGCGCGCTGCCTGCTCGCCGTATCGGGCATTTCGGTCAGGGTGCTCCATCCGGAGCGCTTCCCCGCTGCGCGCAGCGTCGTCGTCGCGGCCAATCACGAGAGCTTCTGCGACATCGTCGTGCTGCTCGCCTGCCTCCCCTTCCAGGTGCGCTTTCTCGCCAAGCGGAGTGTCTTCCGGGTCCCGGTGCTCGGCTGGTCGATCGCCGCCGCGGGGTTCATCCCGGTGGACCGGGGGGATCGCTCACGTGGCGCCGCGGCGCTGGACGCCGCGTTGAAGCGCCTGCGGGGAGGGCGTTCCGTCGTCATCTTCCCGGAGGAGACGCGCACGCGAACGGGGGAGCTGCAGCCGTTCAAGAAAGGGGCGGCGCTCGCCGCACGGCGCTCGGGGCTGCCGCTCCTGCCGGTTGGCCTCGCGGGCACCCGGCGCATCCTGCCGCCCGGCAGCTTCGTCATGTCGCCGGGGCGCGCGGTCGTTTGCGTGGGAGAGCCGATCGAGGGGGAGCATCGCGACCTGACCGAGAGACTCCGCGCGGAAATCGGGCGCCTGCGCGCCGAGGCCGCCCGGGGAATCGGTTGATCGGATGATCGGATGATCGGATCATCGGTTCATCGACGATGGACCATGAACCGGGAACCGGGAACCGATGATATTTTAGTCAGGTGTCCACGACCACGGATCTGACCGAGGAAAAGGTCCTCGAGGTACTCAAGACCGTCCGCTTTCCCGGCCTCTCGCGCGACATCGTCTCCTTCGGCTTCGTGAAGGACCTTACGGTGGGGGGAGGCAACGTCGCCTTCCGGCTCGAGATCACGACCGAGTCGCCGAGGGCGGCCGAGGAGATCCGGCGCGACGCCACGGAGAAGCTCCGCGCGCTGCCGGGGGTCTCCGCCGTCACGATCCGGCTCGAGGTCAAGCCTCCCGGGCCGCCGCCGCCGCGCGGTGCGGCGGGCGTGCCGCCCCCGCCGACCAACATCCTGCCGGAGGTGCGCTTCACGATCGCGGTGGCGTCGGGCAAGGGGGGGGTGGGCAAGTCCACGGTCGCCGCCAACCTCGCGCTCGCGCTGGAGCGGATCGGGCGCCGCGTGGGCCTGATGGACTCGGACATCTACGGGCCCTCGCAGCAGATGATGATGGGCATCTCGGAGAAGCCGTACGTCAACGAGTCCAACCAGATCGTGCCGATCGAGCGCTACGGCGTGCGTGTCATGTCGCTCGGGGTCCTCATGGACGTGGATCAGCCCGTGATCTGGCGGGGCCCCATGGTCATGAAAGCGGTCGAGCAATTCCTGCAGGACGTGGCC
>JBOGJK010000720.1:0-6088 GCA_050745345.1 Thermoanaerobaculia bacterium | reverse complement strand
GGGAACTGTTGCTGCTCTCGGAAAAGGGAGGCGTCGAGCTGGACCGCCCCGCCGAAAGGTGGGTTGAAAACGCGTTCGCGGTCCTACCGCTCCGCGACGCGCCCCTCACGCGGGATGTGGCGATCGAGAGCCGGCGTTTGTCGCTTGGCCATCAGGATCCTGCCGATCGCTTCATCGTGGCGACGGCCCGCGTCTATCAACTGACGCTGGTCACGGGCGACGAGCGCTTGCTCGGCGTCGAAGGGCTCGCGGTCCTGGCAAACCGCTGAAGCCGGCCTCTCGCAGCCTCTCGATCCCATAGGATGAGCTCCGTGGGAAGGAGTCATGCCCAGATCCTGGCGGTGGTTCTCGCCTTGCTGCTGTCGGGATGTGAGGGCCGCGCCGGCCGCGTCGGAGCCGCCGCGCCGCCGACGAAGACCGGGAAGCCGCACGGCCCCGCCGCGACGTTCGCTGGCGGCGAGGTCTGTGCGAAGTGCCACGCGCAGGAAGAGGCGCGCTGGAAGGGCTCCCACCACGACCTTGCGATGCAGGAGGCCGCGGAGAAAACCGTCCTCGGCAGTTTCGAGAACGCCCGCTTCACGCACTTCGGCGTCACGTCCACCTTCTTCAAGCGGGACGGGAGGAGCGGCTGAACCGGGAGATCGTCTCCGGCGTGCGGATGGAAGCCGCGGATCTGAGGTTCGCACCCCGCGGCGTCTTCCCCCTCGCGGACGGCATCGAGGTCCAGATCGTCGTGGACGCGGCGCTGAGGCTGACGGCGAAGTGACGCGGCCGCTCCGCTGGAGGGACGCGGCCGTCGCTCTCGTGCTCGCCGCAGTGGCGTCCTCCTGCCGGAATCGTCCGGCGTCCGGGAGCGCCGCGGCGAAGGTCTCCGCCTCCGCCGCGAACCCGCTGCCCGGCGGGAGAATCTGTCACGCGGCGCCGACGAGACCCGCACCGTGTCCACCCCCGCAGCTTTTCCGCAGCGCGGCATGGGACCAAGGTCAGATTCGTTCGCCTCTTCGAGGATGTGTAGGATGCGGATGCCGAATCCAGGGTCCCGACGCCGAAAACACCCGATGCCGAGTTGCGCTACCCGCGCATTCATCCTCGCCGGCGCCGCCGCGTTGCTGGTCGCCGCTTCTGTCTTCGGGCAGGCGCGTGCCGAGTCACCGTCGGGCGGCGAGAGCGAAGTCACGACCCAACTCTGGGCAAACGTGGTTCTGGACTATCCGAAGGGCGACCGCTCCCTCTTCGAGCTGGACATTGAGCCGAAGATCCAGATCTCCGGAGGGGACAAGTGGAGAAACATCGACGTGAGCCCTCTGGTCGAGTACTACCCGAGCCGCTGGATCGACCTCGTGGGGGAGGGCACCGTCGGCCGGACGCGCCAGTCCGAAGGGGTCAACACCTGGGAGGCCACGCCGCGGCTCGGGTTCCGCTTGAACATTCTGAGCAACCTCCGCGAGAAGGTGGGCCAGCCGCACTTCGCTCCTCTGCGCCGCGTGAGACTCACCACGCTGGTCCGCGTCGAGTACCGCAACTTCTGGTACAGCGATGACACGCCGTCCAGCCACGGATGGCGCTTTCGCACGCGGGTCGAGACTCGAGTCGGAATCAACCGCGAGGATCTGTCTCGCGACCGGACGCTCTACGGGATCGCCGACCTCGAGTTCTTCGTCCCACTGGGCGAAGACGTCCGCGAGCGCTACGCGTCGAAGGTGAGGGCGCGAGCCGGTCTGGGGTACCGCTTCAGCTACAAGTGGCGGGCAGAGGCTCTCTACATCCGCGACTCGCACCGTGAGACGGAGGAGGATCCGTTCGCAACCGACTCGAACATCCTGAACCTGAAGATGAAGGTGTTCTTTTGAGAAGCCGCCGAGACCGAGTTGAAGGCAGGTGGTTTTCTGGGGTCAACCGTGCACTCCTGCGCTTTTTGCGGCAAGAAAAGTCCGCCTCGATCCACTCCGGGTCGAAGCCCTCCAACTTGTAGCGGAAGCTCACGCGGTCGGGGTCGATGAAGGAGAGGTCGCATAGTGGAACTCGAGATCGCCCCGGCCGGGGGGCCAGCCACCGCCTTCCGAGGAAACGGTCGTAGTAGAGGGCAAACGATCCGCGTTCCGCGACCGTCACGTCTTCCTGCCGGCTGAGGAGAGATCGGCGACGAGCTGGTAGTTGCGCACCCGGTACGTCGCGTCGGCCGCCCAGGTTGAACTGCACGAGGCTGGAGGACTGCGTGTCATTGAAGCCGAGATTGAGGGAGCCCTCCCAGCGCCGCCAGAAGTTCTGGCGGACGGGCGTCAGGCCGAAGACGTCGATGAACGAGACGGTGACCGTCTGAGGACCCGACACGATCGTGAGCCGCCCCACCGGCTCCGAAGGAGCGAGCGCGCCGTCGTTGTGAACGCCGTCGATCGTCTCGATGTCGAGCTGTTTCTCCGAAGTGATGGACAGGATCTGGTTCCATTTGACACTGATCCAGCTGGCGTGGCTCGTGTCCAGGGTGACGCGCCCCTGGCTATAGGACTTGATCTCGCCCGTGACGCGATCCCCATTCAAGAGAACCAGGACGTCGGTCTTCTGGGCGGAGGCGGCGGCGGACGGAAAGAGGAACGCGAGTCAGGCCGTTCTTCGAAGCCGATGCGTCAAGCCGACCGAATCTCTCTCGACGAGCTCTACGGCCTGCCTTGTGCCGCCGGGGCCGTCGCGCCGCCGGAAGGCTTCCAGGCTCCACGATCACAGTGTAACGGGTGCGCAGCTTTTCGTAGAGCGCCCGGTTCGCCTCCTCGCGGCGGGCGGCGAACCACTCTCGCACGACCGCGTCGCGGAGCGACGCGAGCGACGGCGCCGTCGCCGGGGTCCGGGCTTCGATGCGCACGAGGTGGAGGCCGTATCCCGACTCGACCGGACCCTCCCAGGCTCCGACGGGAAGCTCCGCGAGACTCGCCGCGAAGGCCTCTCCGAAGAGCCTTCCCACCTCGTCGGGGGGCGTGGACTCGAGCGAGTCGGGAAGAGGAAGGGGATCTCCCATCGCAGCCGGATCGGTCCCGCGGCGAAGCTGCTTGAGCAGCCGCGCGGCGTCGGCCTTCGTCCGGTTTCCGCGGCGGCTCGGGCTGACGTAGACCTGCCGGAAGCTCACGCGCTCGGGCTGGCGGAACTTCTCCGGATGCGCGGCGAGAAAAGCTGCGAGCTCCTGCTCCGTCGGCTCACGGGCCTCGGCCGCGTTTTCGTTCCAAAACTCCATCTTCATCCGGAGACGCCGCCGGATGACCTGGTCGTCCCGGTCGAGGCCCAGCCTCTGCGCCTCGCGGTAGTAGATCTCGTCCTTGACCTCGTTCTCGACGAGGCCCCGCAGCTCTGCCGGCGTGGGCGGCCGCTGCCACGTGCGGGCGAACGTGTCGATCAGGCGATCGATCTCGCCGCTCGTGACGACGATCCTCTGCTGCGGCCGCTGGCCGAGGCGCTCGGCGAGCAGGAACACCGCACCGCCCACGAGAAGAAAGTGAACGAGCGGCTCCCGCGCGAGGCGCCGGAGCCGCGTCCGCGTCCGGTGCTCCGCAGCCGGAGGGGCCTCCGTCACTTCCCCGGGGTGTACCAGATGGGGGAGGTGTAGACGCGCTCCTGCGTGACCATCGGCACCTTCGGGTCCATCTTGATTCCGTAGCGCCTGGCGTCGTAGGCGGTCCAGCGCGGTGTCGGGATCTCGAGGACGCGCGCGTAGTAGAAGGCCCGCTGCTTCGAGTCGAAGTCCGGGTCCTTCCACACCGAGACGAGCTCCGGATCGCCGATCGTGTCCGTCCAGGTCGCCTCGGCCACGTCCACCGTGTTGCCGACGGGAGGGAGCTTCCCGGTCCTGGGATCCGGCTTGCGCCGGTCGGCGTTGCCCCAGGCCACGTCGTAGACCTTCTCCTGCAACCCGCCCTTCGAGTCGGTCCAGCCCTTGATGATCTGGATGCGGTCGAGGTTGCCGGAGATCGGGTCCTTGGCGGCCGCCACGAGGAACGTCGGCGCCGTTCCCGCCGGCGCGTTGCGCAGGTCCCCGCCCATGGGCACGCCCTTCGCGTAGCCCACGGTGCCGGGCAGGCGCGTCTGGGCGTCCGCCGGCGCGAAGTCCCAGCCGCCGAAGAAGCGCACGACCATGCGAGGGCCCGTCGTCGCGTAGACCTCCCGGCGCTGCATGGCGTCGAAAAGGGCTTCACGCGAGTTGTCCTTCGCCCAGACGCCGGCATAACCGGAGGCGGCCATTTCCCACCCCAGGACGCAGACGTCGCCGAAACAGCCCACCGGATGCTCCGCCCGCTTGGGGCCCGGCTCGACGCCGGAGTGCTTGCCGAAGAAGTTGTTTTCCTCCGCCGTCGTAAGAGCGGTGTGCGAGTCGGTCGATCCGATCATGCCGAACTTGTAGGGGTTGACCCCGAGCTCGCCTTCCAGCTTCAGGCCGAGCTTCAACGCCGAGCGGGCGTACTCGTACTGAAGCATCTCCGGCTTCTTCGGCACGCTCAAGTTGAGGTTGCCCTTGTCCCAGGGCTCGTAGCCGGCGAACTCGTCGTTGGGGGAGAGGAACTTGTGCGACTCGCCGTCCCCCTTGATCTGCGTGACCTCGTAGATCGGCTCCCACCGGCGCCGGGTCTCGGCGTAGTCACGGTCGATCGGCTTGCCGGTGAAGGACTCGATCACCGGGAACATGATCCCGTTGGAGAGGTTTCCGTTGTGGGCGATCGCCAGGATCTGACCGCCCGTCTTCTGCTCGTAGGCGGCGAGCCATTTCCACAGGTCGCGCGGGTTGTCGCTGCCGAGAGGCGCGACCGTCGTGTAGGGCTCGAGCTGGCTGGCCTTCTCCCCGCCGTCGCGGTAGACCACGACCCGGTGCAGGTTGTTGCCGCCCGTGTTGGAGGTCCATTCGTAGCCGATGAAGGCGCTGAAGCGGCTGGGCTCGTTGGCCTGCTCCGCCGCGCGGATGATCGAGTCCCAGGTCGAGCGGTAGGCGCGGCTGCCCGGGAGAGACTCCATCGCCGGCGGCAGGGTTCCCTTGGAGAAGCGGTCGATCAGCTCGAGCGCCGCCGCGACGGCCTTGTCGCCGCCGGCCATGATCTGGTCGTAGAGGCGCTTGCCGACCGGATCGGCCAGGATCTCGGGTTCACCGTCGAAGATGCGGCCGAAGAGACCCATGTTGTCCGAATGGTCGGCGACCACCAGGAAATCGAGAGGCCGCGAGAGACGCACGCGCTGTCCCGTCGAGGAGACCACCTCTTCGCCCCGGGCAAACCGATAGGCGTCCGGCGGGGTCAGGCGGGCGCCGAACGCGCCGGCGTCGAAGGACAGAGCCGTGTGCAGGTGCGTGTCCCCCCAGAAGACGCGCGTCGGGTAGTTGCGCCCCGCGTACGGCGAATAGTTCTTCGTGGCCGGGAAGGCGTTTTCGAGGCCTGCCTTGTCGGGCGGCGGCTCCTGAGCGAGCAGCACGGTGGTGGTGGCGGCGAGCAGGAGCAGGGCGGGCGCGAATCGCTTTGTCATCGGGGGTCTCCCTTCCCTGGATCGCCTGGGGATATATCAGATGCGCGAGGGCTCGCCAATCGGCCAGCCGGCCCGCCTTCGACGGGCGGGTCGGCCGGACGGGCGTGAGGTCACCTCCCCGGCGTGTACCAGATGGGAGAGGTGTAGGCGCGCTCCTGGGTCGTCATCGGGATCTTCGGATCCATCTTGATGCCGTAGCGCTTCTGCTCGTAGGCGGTCCAGCGCGGCGTCGGGATCTCGAGGACGCGGGCGTAGTAGAAGGCCTTGAGCGCCGGGTCGAACTCCGGATCCTTCCACACCGCGATCAGCTCGGGGTCCCCGATCGTGTTCGTCCACGTGGCGTTGGCGACGTCGACCGTGTTGCCGACCGGCGGGAGCTTGCCCTTCGCGTCCGGCTTTCTCCTGCCCGCCTCGCTCCAGACGACGTCGTAGACCTTCTCCTGGACGTTGCCGCTCTGATCGAGCCAGCCCTTGATGATCTGGATGCGGTCGAGGTTACCCGAGAGCGGGTCCCTGGCCGCGGCGACCAGGAAAGCGGGCGCCTTGCCCCGCGGCGCCTGGCGCAGGTCGCCGCCCATCGGGACGCCCTTCGCGTACC
>JBOGJK010000719.1:0-3620 GCA_050745345.1 Thermoanaerobaculia bacterium | reverse complement strand
CTCCGGGTCCGCATCGACCTGCTGCGGGCCGTCTTCTCTTTCGGCTACAAGTTCGACGAGGCCTTCCGCTTCGTTTCCGAGAGCGAGTCCGAGCACGCGACGACGGGCGAGGGGGCCGAGGCGAAGGGCGAGGTCTCCGTCGAGTTCTCCTACCTCGACTGGCGGCTGAGCACGTATCTGGGAGTGCGGGGCGGCCTCGTGCTGCTGCCGGTCGGGCTCGTCAACGAGATGCACGAGCCGCCGACGTTTCTCTCCTCCCGCCGTCCGGACACCGAAGTCCGGCTGCTGCCGACGACCTGGCGGGACCTGGGCCTGGGCGTCTACGGCGAGGCGGGAGGGTTCGCCTACCGCGCGTTCGTCGTCAACGGCCTGGACGCCAGGGGCTTCTCGGCCTCGCAGCCGATCCGCGGAGGCCGGCAGAAGGGATCCCAGGCCTTCGCGGAAGACTTCGCCTTCACGGGGCGGGTGGACTGGGTCGGCATCCCGGGCTTGCTCGTCGGGGTGTCCGGGTACACCGGCGACTCCTCCCAGGGCGCGACCGTGGACGGGGAGAGCTTCTCGGCTCGCGTCTCGCTCTTCGACGCGCACGCGGAGTGGCGCTGGCGGGGGCTCCGGGCGGGCGGCCTCTACACCGCGGGAACGATCGGGGATGCGGCGCAGATCAACGCGTTGAATGGTCTTTCGGGCCAGAGCTCGGTGCCTTCGCGTTTCGCGGGCGGCTATGCCGAGGCGGGCTTCGACGTGCTCTTCTTCCGGCAGGGCGGGGGGAGGCTTCCCGAGGCGGCTCTCCTTCCGTTCGCTCGGTACGAGCGGTATGACACGCAGCAGCGAGTGCCGGCCGGCTTCGCCGCCAACCCGGCCAACGACGTGACGCTCTGGACGTTCGGAGCCATGTTCACGCCGATCCCTCAGATCGCCTTGAAGGCCGACTACCAGAGCTACCGCAACGAGGCGCGCACGGGGATCAGTCAGTGGAACCTGTCGCTGGGTTGGCTCTTTTGAAAGAGTCGACCGTCGACCGTGAAGGGGGGAGCCTCAGAGCTGCCGCGGTCGTCGTGATTCTCTCCCTCCTGGCGGCGGGAGCCGCGGAGGCGGTCGTCTATTCGAGCCGCGAAGAGGCTCTCGCCCGCGCCTTCCCGCCTCCGGCCTCCGTCGAGCGCAGGACCTGGTTCCTCACCGACGCGCAGCGCGAGGCGGCGAGCCGCAACGCTCAGTCGAAGATCGAGTCCTCGCTCTTGATCGGCTACGTCGGTGTGCTCGACGGCCGTCTCCTCGGTACGGCGTACTTCGAAACGCACACCGTGCGAACGATGCCCGAGACGCTGCTCGTGCTCGTGCGCCCGGACGGGAGCGTGGGCCGGGTGGAAGTGCTCGCCTTCGCCGAGCCGGAGGACTACCTGCCGCGGCCGCCGTGGCTGCGGCTCTTCGAAGGGCGCCGCCTCGACGGAGACCTCTCGGTGGGCCGCGGACTCGCCCACGTCACGGGAGCGACGTTGACCACACGCGCCATCGCTTCCGCCGTCCGGCGCGTGCTCGCGGTCCATCTCCTCGTGGCGGCAGGCTCGCCGTGAAGTATCTGGAGAGGGGAGGCTTCCAGAGCCAGGCCCCGATGCGCGCGACGCTGGGCTGGACGCTCGTCCTGCTCGCCGCTTTCTGGGTGACCAACCTCGTCCTCTTCCTCTCGCGCCTCGGGTTCACCCCCGCCTCGGTGGCCGCCTATTACCTCGGCTCCGAGGCGGAGTTCCGGCCGCCGCGCACCGCCGGGGCCATGCTCGAGGTCACGCACGGCCATCTGCCCATGATGGCCCTGGTGGCGCTCCTGCTCACACACCTGATGATCTTCGCGCCCTACTCGAAGGGGTCCAAGATCGCGCTCATCTGCGCGACGTTCCTGTCGGCGCTGCTGGAGGAAGGGGCTGGCTGGCTGATCCGCTTCGTGCACCCCGGCTTCGCTTGGGTCAAGCTCGCCGCCTTCGCCGCCCTGCAGGGCCTGCTCGCCTTCCTGCTCGCGGGCCTGGCGGCCTACCTGCGCGCGGGGCGGCGGGCCGAGAAGGTCGCGCCGATCGTGACGGAGGAGGAGGCGCGGGAGCTCGCGCGCCGGCGCCGGGGGTACTGAGGGGCGCCGTCGGCGGGCTCTAGCCGACGATGACCCGCAGGAAACGCCTCCCCAGGCGCAGAACGCGGGAGTCCGCTTCGAGGATCCGCTCGTTCGGGTCGCGCACCACGCGCGGGGCGCCGGCCTCGTAGACCGACAGGGCGCCTTCGGCGATTTTGCGCCTGGCCTCGCGCATCGAGTCGGCCAGGCCCACGCGGACCAGCACGGCCGCGGCCCCGGCGCCGCGAAGATCGGGCTGCGCGGAGCGCTCCTCGATCTCTTCGGGGATCTCCTTGCGCGAGAAGGCGCGCTCGAAATCGTCGCGGGCGCGCGCGGCGGCCGCCGTACCGTGGAACTGCCCGGTGATCGACGAGGCGAGCTCCGCCTTGACGTCGCGCGGGTTGACCTCGCCTGACTCGACCCGCCGCCGACGGGCCGCGATCTCTGCCGCGGGCAGGTCGGTCAGCAGTTCCCAGTAGCTCCACATCAGGCGGTCCGGCAACGACATCAGCTTCCCGAAGACCTCGGAAGGGGGCTCCTCGATGCCGACCGCGTTGCCGAGCGACTTGGACATCTTCTCCGAGCCGTCGAGGCCGACGAGCAGTGGCAGCGTCATCACGACCTGCGGCTCGAGCCCCTCCTCCCGCATCAGGTCGCGCCCGACGAGCAGGTTGAAGAGCTGGTCGGTGCCGCCCAGCTCGACATCGGCCCGGAGCGCCACCGAGTCGTACCCCTGCGCGAGCGGGTAGAGCAGCTCGTGGAGCGAGATCGGCTGGTGCGCGGCCAGCCGCTTCTGGAAGTCGTCCCGCTCGAGGATGCGCGCGACGGTCATGCGCGCGCAGAGGCGCACCATCCCTTCGGCGCCGAGCGCCGACAGCCAGCGGCTGTTGAACTCGACCGCCGTGCGCTCCTTGTCCAGAATCCGGAAGGCCTGGCGCGTGTAGGTCGCGGCGTTGGCTTCGATCTCCGGGCGTGTCAACTGCGGCCGCGTCGCCTTCCGGCCCGAGGGGTCGCCGATCATCCCCGTGAAGTCGCCCACGACGAAGACCACACGGTGCCCCGCCTCCTGGAAATCGCGCATCTTGCGCAGGACCACCGTGTGCCCGAGGTGGATGTCCGGGGTGGAGGGATCGAAGCCCACCTTCACGGTGAGAGGACCCCGCTCGAGCTTGCGGGCGAGATCCTTCTCGTCGATCAGGTCCACGACGCCGCGGGAAAGCCGCGCGAGGTCGGTAGAGTGCGAAGTCACGGCGGGCCAAGATTATACGGGCGCGGGGCGAGAGCGATTTAAGGACGACTAAAAGGCGGGACTCCCGGTACCGGCGACTCATAGACTCCGCAGGGGTGAGGTCTTCGTCATGAACCTCTCGGGAAGTCTCTTTCGGGCCTTGGGAGTCGTCGGCGTCTCGGGTGTGGCGGTGTGGGGGGCCGTGTCGGGGCCCGGGGCGTCCTTTACGGTGGAGCCGGGGAGTCCGTCGGCCGGGTCGGCGGTGCGGTTCGTGGACCGGTCGGCGGGGGGCCCGGC
>JBOGJK010000718.1:0-3995 GCA_050745345.1 Thermoanaerobaculia bacterium | reverse complement strand
CGATCCGGACGAGCTCCCGGTCGAGCCTCGGGGCGAGTCTTCTCGCGGCTGCGAGGATCGTCTCGTCGTAGGAGGAGCCGCCGCGCGAGAAGAGCAAGCGGATCTCTTCCCGCGCGGCGTCCGGATCCGCCTCGCGGTCCAGCGCGGCGGCGGCATCGGCGAGGAGACCAGCGAGCGACCCCAGGTTGATCACGCGGGCGGCGACGCCCCGGACCTCCGCGCTCGAATGAGTCAGGGCGAGCTTGAGCCTGGCAACGGCGCCAGACTCACCCGTGTGGGTCGAGAGCAGAGCGATCGAGCCGGGAGAGATCGGATACTTGAGCACGCTCTTCAGCTCGTCCCCCGCGCCGCTTTCCGGCACGGCGAGCAGCAGGAGAGGTGCGCAGAGGGCCACCCTCCCCTTGAGGGCTGCGAAGGTCCCCACCGGCCGGCGAGACTACCACCAGGCCCCTCTCTCCGACTCGGCGGCCGGTTTCAGGGTAGTGTCCTGGTTTCAGACCAGGACGCTACCCGCGGGGAGCCCGTCCCAACCCGGACTGTTCTATATTGGCCCGCGCTGCGATGGCCGCTTCTTCTCCCGCGCCCCCGGGGCCGTCTCCCGCCGTCGGCCGTCCCGCCCGATCGGCTCTCCCAAACCCTCGACGGACGACTGTCGACGGCCGGCTCGCCCCGTGAAGCTCGTCATCCAGATCCCGGCGTGGAACGAGGAGGCGTTACTCCCGGTGACGCTCGCCGCACTGCCGAGGCGCCTCGCCCCCTTCCGCGAGGTCGTCGTTCTCGTCGTGGACGACGGCTCCACGGACCGCACCGCCGAGGCCGCGGCGGCCGGCGCGGACCGGCTCGTGCGTCTGCCGGCTCACTACGGCCTGGCTGCCGCTTTCCGCTCGGGGCTCGACGCGGCGCTCGACCTGGAGGCCGACGTCATCGTGAACCTGGACGCCGACGGCCAGTACGACCCGGCCGACATCCCGGCGCTCGTCGCGCCCATCCTGTCGGGAAGGGCGGACGTCGTGATCGGAGACCGCGGCCCCGGCACGCTCTCGCATTTCTCCGCCGGCAAGCGCCTCCTGCAGCGCCTCGGAAGCTGGGTCGTCGAGCAGGCCTCGGGGCTCGAGGTGCCGGACGCCACCTCGGGCTTCCGCGCCTTCTCGCGAGAGGCGGCACGGCGCGTGAACGTCTTTTCCCGGATGACCTACACGCTCGAAACGATCATCCAGGCGGGCTCGAAGGGGCTGCGGGTCGTCTCGGTGCCGGTGCGGGCGCGCGAGACGGCTCGCCGCTCGCGCCTCTTCTCCTCGGTCCCGCGCTACGTGCTCGTCCAGGGCGCCAATATCCTGCGCCTGACCGCGCTCTACAAGCCCCTCAAGTTCTTCTCCGCCGCCGCGGCCCTCTTCCTGCTCGCGGGCCTTGCGCTCGGAGCGCGCTTTCTCTACTACTTTTTCTTCACCGAGCGCGCCTCCGGCCACGTCCAGTCCCTGATCCTCGCGGCGGTCCTGATCCTCGTGGGAGTGTTGACGTTCTTGATCGCGCTGCTGGCGGACCTCGTCTCGATCAATCGGAGGCTGTTGGAGGAGATGAAGCTCAAGGAGTCGGAAGCCGGGAGACGGAAGACGGTAGACGAAAGCCGGACGGAAAAAGCGACGCCGTAGCCTTCGTCTCCCGTCTCCCGTCTCACGACCCCGGCGTCAGGTCCAGTCCCCCGCCTTGCGCGACATCACGGGGGCCCCTTCGAGAAACGTCAGAATCGCCTTCGCGCTCTCCGCGACGGCGAAGAGGATCCGGTCTTCCGGGCGGGCGTACTTGTTGCGGATCGCGGCCTCGAACTGCTGGAGCAGCGGATCGAAATAGCCGCCGATGTTGGCGATCACGATCGGTTTGCCGTGGATGCCGAGCTGCTTCCAGGTCAGCATCTCGAGGATCTCCTCCATCGTCCCGAACCCGCCCGGAAACGCCACGAACGCATCGGCAAGGTCGAACAGGCGTTGCTCGCGCTCGTGCATCGTCGAGACGACCTGGAGCTCGGTCAGGCCGCGGTGCGCGGACTCCCGCCCTTCGAGCGCCTTGGGAATCACGCCGATCACCTTGCCCCCCGCCCCGAGGACTTCATCGGCGATCGCCCCCATGAAGCCGCGGGAGGAGCCCGCGTAGACGAGTGTGATGCCCCGTCGCGCGATCTCGCGTCCGAAGGCGCGGATCTCCTTCTCCACGGCCTCGTTGCGGGTGTCGCTGCTGCTGCAGTAGACGCAGACGCGCTGGAGCTCCATACCGCAAAGAGTGTACACGCAGGCGTGAACCGTGAACCGTGAACCGTGAACCGACTGAGAGCTACGCCTTTCTTAGGCCTTCGGTTTGCGGTTTCCGATTCACGGTTTACGGTTTACGACTCCGAAGCGGCTCCCCGGCGTGTCGACTGGCACTCCCTTCCGGCAGAGCGGACACTCCTCCGCCTTCCAGGCCGGCACCGAGAGGGAGAGCAGCGACCGGGCGGGCACCGGGAAGGCGCCGGCCGGCAGCCCCCGGTCGACGATCGAGCCGACAGCCACGACGGCGCCACCGGCCTGCTCGACCGCGGCGATCGTCTCGCGCGTCGAGTTGCCCGTCGTGAACACGTCCTCCACGACCACCGACCGCTCGCCGCGCTCGAGCCGGAACCCGCGGCGCAGCGCGAAGCGCCCCACCTGCCGTTCGACGAAAAGGAAGCGCGTCGAAAGCGCCCGCGCGGTCTCGTGGCCGATGATCAGCCCCCCGAGCGCGGGTGACACGACGACGGCCGGGCGAAACTCCGACAGCCGTGCCGCGAGCTCCCGGCCCGCCGCCTCGGCGCGCCCGGGCCACTGGAGCAGCCGCGCGCACTGGAGGTACCGGTCGGAGTGGAGGCCGCTGGAGAGCCGGAAGTGGCCTTCGAGCAGCGCCCCGGTATCGATGAAGTCCTGGTGGGAGATCACCGGGTCGACAGTCTACAGTCGACATTCGACAGGGGAAGCCCCTTCTGTTGACCGTTGACTGTCGACTGCCGGCTTCGGCCTCTCACCCGTCCCCCTCCCTCGAGATCCCGTGGTGCTCGATCTTCTTGTACAGGTTGGAGCGAGGCGTCTGGATCACCTCGGCCGTGCGGCTGATGTTCCAGCCGTTTTCACGAAGCTTCGCGACCAGGAACTGCCGCTCGGCAAACTCCTTGAACTCCGAGAGGGTCGCGAGATTCGCGCTCTTCTCGGAGATCTCGGCCGGCGAGACCCGGGCCTCGGGCGGGAGGTCCTTCGCCTCGATCGGGTCCGCGTCCGTCATGATCAGAACCCGCTCGATCAAGTTGCGCAGCTCCCGGACGTTGCCCGGCCAGGAGCGCGCCTTCAAGACCTCGAGCGCGCTGCCCGCGAAGCGGCGCGGCTTGCGGTGGTCGCGCTCGGAGAAGACGCGCGTGAAGTGCTCGGTCAGCTCCGGGATGTCCTCCTTCCGGTCGCGCAGCGCCGGGGTCTCTACGGGCACGACGTTCAGGCGAAAGTAGAGGTCCTCGCGGAAGCGCCCTTCCTTGATCCAGGCCGTCAGGTCGCGGTTGGTGGCGGCGAGCACCCGCACAGCCACCTGCCTCACGCGCGCCGCGCCCACGGGCTCGACCTCCCCGACTTCGAGCACGCGGAGCACCTTGGCCTGGGCGCGCGCGGACATGTCGCCGATCTCGTCCAAGAAGATGGTGCCGCCGTCCGCCTCGACGAACTTGCCGACCTGCCGGCGCACGGCGCCGGTGAAAGACCCCTTCTCGTGGCCGAAGAGCTCCGATTCGATCAGCTCTTCCGGGATCGCCGCGCAGTTGACCTGGACGAAGGGTCCGCCCGACACGCGCGAGGCCCCGTGGATCTCGCGTGCCACGAGCTCCTTGCCCGTGCCGCTCTCTCCCTGAATCAGGACGGTCGCGCCCGTCGGCGCCGCCCGCGCGATCTCCTGGCGCAGCCGCTGCATCGAGGCGCTCTGGCCCACGAGGACCGAGTCCTCCTCGAGCC
>JBOGJK010000717.1:0-1698 GCA_050745345.1 Thermoanaerobaculia bacterium | reverse complement strand
GGCGCGAGCCGTAGGCCGTGTAGAGGGCGTCCTCGATCCGCTCGGGCGTCACCCCGAGCGCCGCCGCGCGGTCCCGGTCGATCTCGACCCGCACCTGCGGGTTCTTCAGCAGCAGGTCGCTCGTGACGTCCTGCAGCCCCGGCAGCTGGCGCATCCTCTCTTCCAGGATCGGCGCGTGCTGGTACAGCTCCTTGGTGTCCGCGCCCTGCAGCGTGAACTGATACTGGCTCTTGGTCAGGCTGCCGCCGATCCGGATCGGTGGCGGGTTCTGGAGGAAGACGCGCATGCCCGGCACCTCGGCCAGCTTCGGGCGAAGCGCCTGGATCACCTCGTCGGCCGACCTTTCGCGGTCGCGCCGCGGCTTCAACGTCGCGAAGACGATCCCCTGATTGGACCCGCCCCGCATGCCGATCGACGACATGACCGACTGGACGTTGGGGTCGCTCCCCAGGATCGCCGCGACCTGCCTCTGCTTCTCCACCATCGCCTGGAAGGAAATCCCCTGCGCCCCCTCCGTGAACCCGAAGACGCTGCCCATGTCCTCGCTCGGCAGGAACCCCTTCGGCATCTTCACGAAGAGCCACGCCGTCAGGGCCAGGATGACCGCCGAGAAGACCATCGCCGCTCGCTTTCGGTCGAGCGTCCAGCGCAGCGTCCTCTCGTAGGCCGCGAGCGACCGCTGGAACACGCGCTCCAGAGCCATGTAGAGGCGTCCGTGGCCGCGCCCGCGCTCGCGCTCGTGCTCGGGCCGCAGGAAGCGGCTGCAGAGCATCGGGGTCAGCGACAGCGACACGAAGCCCGAGATCAGGATGGCGACACCGATCGTGACCGAGAACTCGCGGAAGAGGCGGCCCACGATCCCCCCCATGAAGAGGACCGGGATGAAAACGGCCGCGAGCGAGATCGTCATCGAGAGGATCGTGAAGCCGATCTCCTTGGAGCCTCTCAACGCCGCCTCGAACGGCTTCTCCCCCAGCTCCATGTGGCGCACGATGTTCTCGAGCACGACGATGGCGTCGTCCACGACGAAGCCGACGCACAGCGTCAGCGCCATCAGCGAGAGGTTGTCGAGGCTGTAGCCCAGCAGGTACATCACCGCGAACGTGCCGACGAGCGAGAGTGGCAGCGCGAGGCTCGGGATGACCGTCGCCGAGAGGTTGCGCAGGAAGAGGAAGATGACCAGAACCACGAGGCACAGCGTCAGCAAGAGCGTGGACTTGACGTCGTTGACCGATTCCCGGATCGAGATCGACCGGTCGAACCGGACCCGCAGCTTCGCCGAGGCCGGCAGCTGCTTCTCGAAGGAGGGGAGAAGCTCCCGGATCCGGTTGACGACCTCGACCGTGTTGGTGCCCGGCTGCTTCTGCACCGCGAGGGTAATCGTGCGCACGGCCCCCTCGCTCGTGACGTTCCAGGCGGCGACCTTGTCGTTCTCGACGCTGTCCATGGCGCGCCCGATGTCCTGGAGCCGCACGGGAGAGCCGTTGCGGTAGGCGACGACGAGCGGGCCATAGCTCTCCGCCCGCGTGAGCTGGCCGTTGGTCTCGACGGTGAAGGCCTGGTGCCGCCCGTAGAGGACCCCGGTCGGCAGGTTGACGTTGGCGCTGCGAACCGCGGCCGCCGCCTCGTCGATCCCGATCCCCCGGGAGGCGAGCGCCCGCGGGTCGAGCTGGATCCGCACGGCGTACTTCTGCGAGC
>JBOGJK010000716.1:0-1643 GCA_050745345.1 Thermoanaerobaculia bacterium | reverse complement strand
GCGTTTCCAAGGTGCTGACCCGGGTCATGCTCCAGCGGGTGGGCGGCGGCGCCGCGCCCGCGACCCCGCCCACGTCCTGATGCCGCAGAAGCGGGACTATTACGAGGTCCTGGGGGTCTCCCGGGACGCGGAAGCGCCGGAGCTGAAGTCCGCCTACCGGCGGCTCGCCATGGAGTCGCACCCGGACCGCAACCCGAACGACCCCGAGGCGGCCGAGCGCTTCAAGGAGGCCTCGGAGGCGTACGCCGTGCTCTCCGACCCGGAAAGGCGCGCGCGCTACGACGGCTTCGGGCACGCGGGCGTTTCGCCGGGCGCGGCCGGCGGAGGCTTTCCCGGCTTCGACCCGTCGGTGTTCGGGGATTTCTCGGACCTCTTCGGGGAACTGTTCGGCTTTCCCGCGGGCGGCGGAGCGCCTAGGCCGGCTTCCGGCAGCGACCTCGTCTACCGCGTGGAGATCTCCTTCCGCGAAGCGGCCTTCGGCGCACAGGCGCCGCTTCTGGTCTCCCGCCTCGAGCGGTGCGAGGCCTGCTCCGGCTCGGGAGCGGAGCCGGGCTCTCGCCCGCGGACGTGCCCGGCCTGCGGCGGCCGCGGGCGGCAGCGATTCTCGCAAGGCTTTCTCTCGGTGACGCGCCCCTGCGGCGCCTGCCGCGGCGAGGGGCGCGTGCTCGACCGTCCCTGCGGGGAGTGCCGCGGCGACGGCCGCCGCCGCGCCTCCCGCAAGCTCGAGATCCAGGTCCCGGCGGGAGTTGAGACCGGATCGCGTCTGCGGCTGGCCGGCGAGGGGGATGTCGGCGCAAACGCCGGGCCCGCGGGAGACCTGTACGTCGTTCTCACGGTCGCGCCGGACGAGGTCTTCGAGCGGGAGGGGGACGACGCGGTTCTGCTTCTGGACCTGCCCTTCCCGACGCTCGCCCTCGGAGGAGAGGTCGAGATCCCCACACTCGAGGGCCCCGAGAAGATCTCCATCGCGGCGGGCACGCCAGCCGGCTCCGAGATCCGGCTGCGCGGCAAGGGGCTGAGGCGTCTCGGCCGCCGGGGGCGGGGGGACCTCGTCGTGCGCGCCGGCGTGCTGGTCCCGAAGTCCCCTTCGGCCAGGGAGAAGGAGCTGCTGCGCCAGTACGCCGAGCTGCTCGGCGCGCCCGTCGGCGGCAAGGGCGTCCTCGGGAAGGCGAAGAAGATGTTCTCGTGAACCGGCCACCGTGAACCGGGAACCGACCCATCCCGGCTTCGGTTCCCGGTTTCCGGTTTACGGTTCCCGAGCTTGATGTCTCGCCCGAAGTACTCGCGGCTGATTGTCCCCAGGAAGGCGAAGGATGACGCCCTGGTCGGCCTTCTCTCGCTCCATGGGCCGCTGGGCCTGCTCGAGGAGGGGCGCGACCTGGTGGCGTGCTTCCGCACCGCCGAGGCCGCGCGGAGAGCGAAGTCGGCCGTCGAGTCTCGCGGATACCACACGGTGATCTCGACCGACATCCCGGAGGGGGATCCGCTCGAGGCCTTCCGGGCCGCCTCGCGCCCCTTTACCGTCGGCAGAAGGCTCTGGGTCGACCCGGGAGATCCGGGAGACGGCCGGCCTCCCCCTTCTCGCGTCGCGCTGAGGCTCCCGGCCTCGCGGGCCTTCGGGACGGGAGGGCACGAGTCCACGC
>JBOGJK010000715.1:0-1754 GCA_050745345.1 Thermoanaerobaculia bacterium | reverse complement strand
GCGGTACTCTCCGACCGCTTCCCCGTCGTCGTCAAAGACGTGGATGCTCCTCTGCAGCGCGCCCGCCCGTGGGCCGACGAAGAATCGTCCCTCCCATTCCAGTGGCTGAAAGAACCGGGATGTCAGGGCGATCTCGGTTCCCAGGCGAAGCCCCGTCTTCCAGTCGGCGCCGAGGCGATTGAGCTCCGTCGCGTCGAGCAGCAAGGAGAGATCGAAATCGGCGGAGGCAGCGCTGATGTCGAAGTCGAGCCCCGCCGACAGATAAGTCGGGCCCCAGGACTTGGGTACGACGATGATGTGAAGGACGTTGCGGCCGCCGGATTTCTCCAGTTGGAACTCGACGTTTTGCCAGAGCCCCATCCCGGCGATGCGCCGCATATCGGCCTGGAGCGTCTGATCGTTGAACGGAAGCCCCGCCCTCGTGGCGATCACCCGCTCGATGCGCCGCGTGTCGAAGTTCGGGATCGGGTCCACCACGACCTCGTCCAGCATCGGAGGCTTCTCGTCGGGAGGCGCGCGGTGCGCCTTCCGCCACGCGTCGTACTCCTCCTCGGAGACCGAGAGCCGCGAGAGCTTGTCGGCATCCGCGCGGGCGGCGGCCTCCCCCTTCGGAACGATCTCGCCCGCCTTCGGGAAGTCGCCCGAGGAGAAGCCCTTCAGGTCCGGCGTGAGGACGAGGTCGGCCAGCTTGCGCGACTCCTGCGTGTTGCGGAGCAGCGGCAGGTCGATCAGTCGCCCCAGAATGTCCGCGACCGAGCTCGGCGCCTCATCGGGGATCTCGCTCGAGGAGGCAACGTCCACGGCGATGACATAGTCGGCTCCCATGGCGCGGACCGTCTGCACCGGGAGGTTCTCCGCCTCGCCGCCGTCGATGAGCAGGTGGTCGTCGATCCGCACGGGCGTGAAGACGACCGGGATCGCCATGCTCGCGCGGATCGCGCGCGAAAGGCTCCCCTGCGTGATCTGGACGGCCTCGCCGGTGCGGGCGTCGGCGGCGACCGCGCGGAAGGGAATCGAGAGCTTGTCGAAGTCCTCGACGCCGACGGCCGGCAGTGTGAGCGTGTTCAGGAGGAAGGAGAGCTTGCGCCCGGCGATCAGTCCCGACGGCAGCGAGATCCCGTGCTTGACCCCGAGCGTGACGCCGGGGGGCACGAAGTAGTCGTTTTGCTTCTGGCGGAAGGCGATGTCGCGCCGCGGCGCGGAGTCCACGAAGAGATTCGCCCAGTCGATCTTCGTGATGATCTGGTCCAGCCGCTCCGGCGAGTAGCCGACACAGTAGAGACCCCCCACGACCGAGCCCATGCTCGTGCCGGCGATGTAGTCGACCGGGACGCGCAACTCTTCGAGCACCCGGAGCACGCCGATGTGCGCCGCGCCGCGGGCGCCGCCTCCCCCGAGGGCGAGGCCGATCTTCGGCCGGCGAGGCGCCGCCTCGGACGGCGCGGCCGCTTCCTGCGCCGGGGCGGCGACGCCCCGGAGAAGCCACAGCAGCAGGCCGAGGCCCGCGGTCCGACACGTGCGAGTCGGGATCATCGGCGCTGGATGCTATCGCAACCGCGGCGGGCTATTGCTTGTCGGGCGGTTGCTGCTGCTGCTGTTTGAGCAGCTCCTCCACGGCCTTGCGCTGCTCGGGCGTCATCTTGTCAAGGTCCGACTGCATTTCCTTCATAGCGTCCTGATATTGCTTCGACTGGTCGGAGGTCATCATCGTCTCCATCATCGAGCCCACCTTCCGGTAGCCCGGCGGAATCTCG
>JBOGJK010000714.1:0-1586 GCA_050745345.1 Thermoanaerobaculia bacterium | reverse complement strand
TTCGCATCGGCTCCGCGCTCGTCCAGGTCACCAGGCCCCGCGGGCCCTGCTGGAAGATGGGGCAGAAAGCCGGTTCCGCGGCTTTCGTCAAGCAACTGCTCAAGAGCCGCCGACTCGGTTTCTACCTGCGCGTGCTCGAGGAGGGGGCGGTGGGAGCCGGCGACGCGATCGCGAGGGTTTCCTCCGAGCCGGGCGCGCCGACGATAGCTCAGGACATCGAGCGGCGCTACTTCGGGTAGGCGCGTCGCTACACCAGGACATCCAGGCTCGTCCGCTCGCGGCGCGCTCTCGCCGCATAGCCGCCCCAGGCGCGCGCCAGACGCCGGACTCCCTCCTCCATCGGCTCCCGGTCGAGCACGAAGGGCAGACGCAGGTGGTCCGCGAAGCCGCCATCGGGCGAAGCGAGGGAGCCTGGCACGACGGAAACGCCGTGGCGCAGGGCGACCTGCGCGAACTCGTCGGCGTTGCCGCGCGGCAGGCGGACCCAAAGGGAAAGCCCTCCGGCCGGCGGCGTCCAGCTCCACTCGGGCAGGTGCCGCGCTAGAAGTCCCGTCAGCCAGCCGAAGCGCTCCCGCAACTCCCGGCGCCGGATCTGGCGGACTTCCCCGGCTCTGCCGAGCAGCCGCACCGCCGCGAGCTGCGAGAGCAGAGACCCTCCCAGGTCCGCGATGATCTTGCGCCGGGCGAGGCGCGCGAGCAGCCGCTCCGAAGCGCGGATCCATCCGACCCGGAGGCCACCCCAGAAGAGCTTGGAGAGCGAGCCCACCGTCAGGATCGGCGCCTCGGGCTCGAAGGCCGCGAGCGGGCGCGGAGGCTCCCCCGACAGCGAAAGGTCCGCCAGCGTGTTGTCCTCGACGACCGGAACGGAAAGCTCGCGCGCCAGGCGCGCCACGGCGCGGCGCTGCCGCTCCGGCATCAGCGCGCCGGTCGGATTCTGGAACGTCGGCATCAGATAGATCAGGCGCGGGGCGGTGCGGGCGGCGATCTCCCGGAGGGCCTCCACACTCGCCCCCTCGCGCCCGAGCGGCACCGGGGTGAGTCGCGCCCCCAGGCTCGTAAAGATGTCGATCGCGCCGAGGTACGTCGGGTTCTCGAGCACGACCGCGTCTGACCGCCGCAGGAAGGAGGCGCCCGCAATCGCGACAGCCTGCTGGGCGCCGCAGGTGACCAACACCTGCTCCTCGGACGTTGGCAGTCCCCGCTCCGACAGGTAGGCGGCGATTGCCCGGCGCAGCGCGGGCAGCCCCATCGGAACGTAGCCGGGAGTGCGCGCCAGCTCCGCGAGCGCGCGCCGGTCGAGGGCGGCGAGGTCCTTGACCAGAAAGTCGGCGCCCGGAAGGTGCGCGCCGAGGAACTCGATCGTGCCTCCCGAGCCCTCGATCAGGCCGCGGTAGACGGGGTGCCCGCGGAAGGAGCCGGAGCCCTCCTCGGGCGGCAAGCCCTCAGAGGAAGAGGCGCCCGGGGCGACGCGCGTGCCGCTTCCCTGCCGGCTTTCGACCCACTCCTCCTGCCGGAGGATTTCGTAGGCCCCGACGACGGTCGTGCGCGAGACCGAGAGGAGCCGCGCGAGCACCCTCTCGGCGGGC
>JBOGJK010000713.1:0-1806 GCA_050745345.1 Thermoanaerobaculia bacterium | reverse complement strand
CTCGCGCACGACATCGTCATCTCGATCTACCAGGACTCCGAGGGCACGCACTGGTTCGCCACCCGCGGGGGCCTCTCCCGCTTCCGCGACGGTGTGTTCACGACCTACCGCCAGAAGGAGGGGCTCTTCCACGACGCGGCGCAGCACGTCGTCGAGGACGGGCGCGGCTATCTCTGGGTGACCAGCAACCGCGGCATCTATCGCGTGCGGCAGGCGGAGCTCGCCGCGGCCGCAGCCGGCGGCGGCCGCATCCATCCGGTGGCCTTCAACACGGCGAGCGGCATGCGCTCGGCCGAGTGCAACAACGCCCAGCACGGGGTCTGGAAGAGCCGCGACGGCCGCCTCTGGTTTGCGACCGTCAAGGGGCTCGCCATGGCGGACCCGGCGCGCATCGAGACGAACCCGACGCCGCCGGCTGTCGTGATCGAGGAGGTCTTCTCCGGCGGGGAGGCGTTCGAGACGCACGGCGGCGTGCGGCTGCCGCCGGGCCAGAACGACCTCGAGTTCCGCTACACGGCGTTCAACTACTCGAATCCGACCTCCGTCCGCTTCCGCTACCGGCTGGAGGGGCTCGACGCCCGGTGGATCGAGGCGGGCTCGCGCCGCGCGGCCTACTACACGCACGTGCCCCCGGGGCGGTACCGCTTCCGCGTGATGGCCTGCAACGAGGACGGGGTCTGGAACGAGACGGGCGCGGCGCTGCCAGTCCGGCTCGAGCCGCGCTTCTATCAGACCGCGTGGTTCCGGGGCCTGGTCATTCTCGCGGTCGCGCTCGCGGTGCTGGTCTTCCACCGGCTGCGTGTGCGCCGGATCGAGGCGCGGGAGTGGTTCCGCAGCGCGCTGGCGGAGGCGAGGTTGAACGCCCTGCAGGCACAGCTTCGCCCCCACTTCCTCGCGAACACCCTGAACTCGATCCTCGCGCTCATCGGGACCGACTCGATGCGGGCCCGGCGCATGGTCGAACGCCTCGGGGACCTCCTGCGCGCGAGCCTCGAGACCGACCCGGGGCAGATCGTCACCCTCGAGCGCGAGCTCTCGGTCCTGGAGCTCTACCTCTCGATCGAGCGCATGCGCTTCCGCGACCGACTGGACGTCCTAGTGGACGTGGAGCCCGAAGTGCGCTCCGCCGACGTGCCGGGCTTCCTGCTGCAGCCGCTCGTCGAGAACGCGATCAAGTACGGCATGCGCGGGAGAGGGGGGCGCGGCGTCATTCGGGTGCGGGCCCGGGCGCAGGCGCATCGGCTCGTCCTTCAGATCGACGACAACGGGCCGGGCATCCCGGCGGCCGCGGGCCACGCGCGCTCGGGCGGCATCGGTGTCCGCAACACGCGGCAGCGCCTGGAGACCCTCTATCCCGGCCGGCATCGGTTCGAGATGTCCAACGGCGCCTCGGGCGGCTGCCGCGTCTCGATCGAGATTCCTCTGACGCGCGAGGCGGCGAAGGCCCCGCCCGAGGCGGCCACTGCCTCATCGCCGCGCCTGCGGCCCGTGCCTTCGGGCGCCGCCGCCGCGGGGAGCGAGCCCGAGCCCGCCCGCCGCCTCTCGGACGCCTGACCCCGGTACACCACTCCGGCTGGCCGGCCACGGCGCTCTCCACGCGGTGGCTCCCGACACGCACGGCTCGGCGCGGCGAGGTCATCACCCGGCGCGCGATAGGATCTCCCGTCGAACGCTGCCTCCCGGGAGGGCCCATGACCCGGCTGCCCCTGGTCCTGTCCCTCGCTCTTACCCCCGGCATCGCGCTCGTGGCCGGTCCCGAGCCGACGCCCTCCCTCCAGGGAGGGGTCGTGGAGGTCGGGACGGCAC
>JBOGJK010000712.1:0-2340 GCA_050745345.1 Thermoanaerobaculia bacterium | reverse complement strand
CCCCCCGGCGCCCTGCGCGACGTGGACCTCTGGGCCGGCCTAGCCTTCCTCGCCGCGCTCCTCATCTACCTCCTCCTCCCCCCAAGCCGAAGGCCTACATAGTCCCACGATCTTCCTTGTCAAGCCGGGCTGTCGGGGTCCTGCCGCCGGCCACTGGACCTACCCCGATTTGGTGGACAGTTTCGGCGGTGATCCCAGAGTTGTCGGCCGCGTCGGCGGCTCTCAAGAGGTCTCGGATGACCAGAGCCCGGCGGGCACGACCCTGGGCCAGCGGTGAAGATTCCGTTCCGATGTCCGACCGCACGTGACCGCCGGTTTTTCGCCGGGCGGCGGCTGCACACCGTTCGCTCCATCTGAGAATAGCTCGAACGGTTAGAGGCATGGGGCGACGTCCATCTGCACTCGCGCGACCCGCCGCGCCGTCTGCCGCCCGCGATTCGCAGAAAAACACAGAGGCTTCGATGGGGGGAAGAAGAAGGCCACGCGCCCGGCGCAGCGGTCCCATCCGGCGTTGGTCCACACCGCCGCCTTTAGAATCGGCTGAAAGGTCGAGCGCGGGAACAAGCTAGGCCTTGCGCACTCGAAAACGAAACTGCGTCGGCGTTAAATCAATGATCGCATGAAAAGCCCGGAAGAAGGTTCTCCGCGTGCCAAAGCCGGTTCGGTAACCGATACGCTGGGCGCTGAGTGTTGTCGTTGCTAGCAAGCGCTGCGCCTCCTCAAGCTGTCGTCTCTTGAGATAGGAGGACGGCGGCACACCGAGAGCATCTCGGGCAATCCGATCCAGCCGGTTGCGTGACAGGCCAAGATGCCGCGCGAGCTCGGTCACGCGCGGCGCCGACTCATTGGCAAAGCAGGCAGCCAAGTACTCGTCAATTCGCTCCCGGACGGCTGACGCACGTTCCTCTTGGTGCTCGGCCATCTCCACCGACAACGCCTTCCCAACCAGGGCCGCCGTCAGCTTCTTCAGCAGACCCTCCAGGACCCAGCAAGTCCTCCGGCTTCTTGTACCCCTCCAGCAGCTCCTCCAAAACCTCGTCCCGAATCGTCATGGCGCCGCTTCCTTTTCGCCGGGACCCATCTTCCGCCCGTTCCACTTACACAAAAGACGGGACACCCTCTTCAACTAAAGGCGTGCAGCCAACAGAGGACACCACGTGACCGCCCTCGCGGGCGACATCGACTGGCTGGGCAACCACGACTCACGGCAGGGGTGCACAGGTCTGCGGGGCCCAGCAGCCCAGGCAGCCATTACCTCTTTCCAGCATGGCGCAACAATCACCGACATCCTCGACACCGGCGCGAGTCTTACCGTTCTCCGACGCATCCAACACCGGCGCCCGTACCGGGCCGACGGGTTCGAAGTGACCAAGGCCGACTATCATGCTTGGGTGGACGCGATGGCCGCAACTTGCGCCGAACAACGGTAGAATATGAGGCTGGAATCATGACCAGGCTGGCACCATCATCACGAACATCGCGCCCGACTAAGATAGCCAGCCGGGTGCTTCTACTACTCTCCTGCGTCTTCCTGCCTGCGGTCGCGCGGGCGCTGACGATCTACCGTGTCGAGCTCGTCGGGGGCGGCGTCGTCTTTGCTGAAAGCGCGCCCAAGCCCAGCGGCGCAACGCTCGTGTTTCGGTCAGCGCCACAAGGTATCCTCGTCGCGCTCCGACGCTCAGAAGTCGCACGAGTCGAGATCATCGAGGCCGACAACAAGCCGCCTCTTGACCTCGGCCGCGCCACAATCAAGCAGGTCGCGGCGCCACGGCCCGCCATCCCGGCGCACGCCGCGGCCGAGACTGCCGGTGACAGCATGCCGGCAAAGGCTCCTGCCATTCGGCACTACCCCGTGGGGGATGATCAACCTGGCAGAAGCGTCGCCTTTCCCGCCTCGCGAGACGATCTGCTCCCCGGCAACTATCGCCCATTCCCAGCCGGCCGCGGCGGTCAAAGCGGCCCACTTCCCATGATCGAAGAAGGCCGTGGCGTCCCGAAAGCCGGAAGCCTCCAAGAGCCACCCAAGGCAATCCAGCTCCCCGAGCCTCCCGCCAGCGCGAACATCCAAGTCCCGGTGGCTCCACTGGTCTACTCAGAAAAACCACACGTCGACGAAATCCAGAAAGCCACGCCGCCAGCACGCCACGCCTCGAACCCCTCCTAGCCCGAGGCGGGGCGTGCGGCGTTGGTTTGAGTGGCGGGGGTTGGTGATCTGAAGTAGCGAGGTTTCGTTTTGCTGGTGCGGAGGGTGGAGAACGCGGCACGGGCCGCGTTTTTGTCATTCAGGAGAGGCACTTCGGGCCTCAACGAGAGAGCAGACGGGCAGCGAAGGGGTTGGGC
>JBOGJK010000711.1:0-3080 GCA_050745345.1 Thermoanaerobaculia bacterium | reverse complement strand
ACTTCTCGTGGTACCCAACCATGCCGGCCACGTCGTGGTACACGATGTCGTACGTCCCGCCCTTGAAGAACTTCCGGATGTGGTCCTTGATGTCGAGGTCCGTGAACGGCGCGTCGAAGCGCTCGAGCAGGCCGGAGCACTTCGACCCGTCCGGCGCCCGCAGGGGCTGCAGGCGGGTCACGGTCGCGATGTGCTGCCACTTCTTCCGGCGCCCCTGGTTGATCCTGGCGCGGATGATCGAGGTGTCCTTGCCCTCTTGCTCCATCCCCTTGAGGACGGTCTCCTGCTCGTCGGTCGAGAGCTTCTCGAGTCCCTCGACTTCGGACGGATCGACCGGTTTGCCTGCCGGCTTCTCGTCCGCCTCTTCGTCCTGCTCCTCGTCCTCTTCCCGCTCCTCGTCGTCAGGCCCGTCGGGGTCCCCCTTGGGGTTGTCCTCGAGCGCAACTCCGGCCGGCGCGGCCTTCGGCTCGTCTTCCTCCAGCAGGCCCTTCTTGCGTCGTGGCATGGCTGGCACGGTAGCGAGCACGTCACGGGATTCCAGCCGGAATCTAGTTGACCGCGAGGATTGCGAGGCTAGAGTGCCAACGGTATCCATGCGGCCCGCAGGCGATGTATCTACAGACTCGGTGCGCGCGAAAGCCCTAGACGCGGTCAAGAAGGGCGCGAACGCGTATCGCGGACCTGGCCACGTGGACCGCAAGGTGCGCTTCGACACCAAGCTCGACAGCGCTATGGTGAAGCTGGCGAAAATGGAGCACATGTCGTTCAACCACGCAGTCCGAATTGCGTGTTGGAACGAGCTGCGGCGACGGAATCTGTTGACGTTGGCTTCGTAGAAACGCGATTCGCGGACGACCGGCGAGAGGCCGGACCGCGCCAAGGGGTGTGGGATGGAGACGGAGACCGCGGTCGTGGCGCCGCCAGAACGCCACGTCTTCTCGTACTCGGCGATCTCGGACTACCTGAAGTGCCCGCGGTCGTACTTCTTCGGGCGCGTGATGGGGCTCGAGCCCGAGGACACGAGCTGGGCCGCGCTGGTCGGCATCGCGTACCACCACGCGATCGCCGGCTGGCACACGCTCGCGCGTCGGGACCCGGTCGACGTGATCCTCCGGGACTTCGAGCAGAAGCTCCGCGAGGAGATCGCCACCGCGCAGGGCCGCGGGCTCACGATCGACGGGTACGACGGTGAGCACTCGATCCTGGAAGAGCTCCCGGACGCGCACGAGATCCTGACCGCGTACCTCGCCGACCCCCGCAACGCAGTGGCGCTCGTCGTGAACGAGTGCCGGTTCGAGGTCGAGATCCGCGGGTCGGGCAAGACGGCGTACTGCTTCAAGGGGTACGTCGACCAGATCCGCGAGCACCCGGACGGGACATGGCACCTCGTCGACCTCAAGACCGGCGCGACGCGCCCGACCGACCTCCTGCTCTCGCTCGACTTCCAGCTCTCGCTGTACGCGCTCGCGATGGTGAAGGGCAAGTTCTTCCCGCGCGATCGCGGGCTCCCGCCGATCGTCTTCGGCCGGCGACCGGATTCACTGTCGCTCGCGATGCTGCGCGACTACGGGCAGTACAAGAAGAACCAGTTCGCGGAGACGATCAAGGGCGAGAACAAGGTGAAGAATCCGGCCACCGGCCGGATGATCCTCGAGGAGCTCCCCAACCCGGCGTTCACCACCGGGTACAAGAAGGGCGACCCGAAGGGCCCGGTCTTCTACCGGACCCTCCGCTCCGACTTCGATCTGAGACAGGCCGAGATCGACTTGTCGCGCGTGTGCGCCTCGATCCGGCTGAAACAGTTCTACCGCCGGCCCGCTGCCCAGGGCTCTTGCGTGATGTGTCGCTTCACGAAGGAGTGCCTCGAGGAACGGGCCGAGCCGCTCTAGAGGAGGAGTCCCATGGCCAGATCCAAGACCGCTCCCGCACCGGCCACCACGCCGCCGCAGGCCCCCGCACAAGGCACGCTCCTGCCGCCCGTCATGGCCCCTGTGCCGGTCGCGCCCATCACGCCCGTCGTGCCGGCGAAGGTCGCGCGCACCCCCGCCGTGCCGGCCGTCCCGCCACGCAAGGCGTTCATCCCGCGCGGCCTCGAGGAGATCGGCCGCGAGGACATCATCATCCCGCGGCTGACGATCGTGCAGCCGACGTCCAAGGTCGGGAAGCCCGGGACGTTCCACGACGTCGTGTCCGGCGAAGGCTTCCCGCGGCTCGACGGTGTCGTGCCGATCAAGTGGCGGAAGGGGCGCGTGTTCTTCTCCAAGCCCGAGGATCAGGAGCCGACCTGCGCGTCCGACGACCGCGTCCGGCCGTCCGCCCGGATCGACGCGCCCGTCAAGCCGGAGTGCGCCGGGTGCCCGATGTCGGCCTGGTACACCGACGAGCAGGGCCGGCGGAAGCACCCGAAGTGCCAGGAGACGTACACGCTCATGCTCGCGTTCAACGCGGCGCCGTACTTCCTCACGCTCAAGAGCTCGGCGATGCGGAACGTGAAGCGCATCCTCACCCAGCTCAAGCTCCAGGCCCAGCGGCAGCGGCGCGACATCTTCGGATTCGCGTTCGACATCGCGCTGGACGACGTCGCGTTCACGATCGGGAAGGCCTTCGTCCCGCGGTTCGAGAAGCTCCGGCCGGTGCCCGACGCAGAATACGCAAGCTACGCGTCGATCTTCGACCTGTACGCCAACGTCGCGCCGGTGTACGACCCGCCAGCCGAAGGCGGCAGCGGCGCCGGGGACTTCGACCTGGCCGAGCTCGAGAGGGACGGAGAGGCCCCGGCCGAGCCGGCCACGGGCTTCCAACCGAAGCCCGCCGGGTTCGACTTCGTAGGCTAGACGTGCCGACGGCCGTCCGCGTTCGGATCAAGCGGTTCAGGCTTCAGCGGCCGGGCTGGTCGATCGCTGAGGTCGAGGAGCGCGTCACCGGCCAGCGGGCCGACGGCAAGGTCTTCGTGGCCATCGGCCCGCTCGACCAGGTCCACGAGGGCGAGGAAGCCGACCTCGAGGGCGGGTGGGTCATCCACCCGAAGTGGGGCGAGCAGTTCAAGGTGACGTCGGCCATGCCCGCCGTCCCGTCCGACC
>JBOGJK010000710.1:0-1591 GCA_050745345.1 Thermoanaerobaculia bacterium | reverse complement strand
CGCTCCTCGACGATGCTCCCGCATCGCCGTCGTCGCGCTTCCTTGCATCTGACCCCGCGGCGCTCGCAACGCCACCCCACACCATTTTTCAGCAACCTGCTAGCATTCGATTTCCCATGAAGATTCCGATGCCGGCGGCCGTGCTCGCCGGGGGCGCCTCGCGGCGAATGGGGCGCGACAAGGGGGCGCTGCCATACGGAGAAGGCACGCTGGCGCAGTTCCAGACCGTGCGTCTGGCGTCGATCTTCGCGGAGGTCTGGCTCGTGGCCAAGCAGATGCCCGGCTATCCGATCGGCCCGGCCCGCGTCCTGCTCGACGACGTGCCGGAGTCGGCGGCCATTCACGGCCTGCGCCGCGCCCTGCGGGAAGCGGAAGACCGTGTCTTCCTGCTCGCCGTGGACCTTCCGGCTCTGGCCGAAGGGGTGATCCGCGAGATCGCCCGGCGCGGCCTCGAGACGGACGCGCCGGCCCTCGTGCCGCGCGCGGACGGCCGGCTCCAACCGCTGGCGGCCGTCTGGCGGCGCGAGGCGCTGCGCGAGGCCGACCGGCGCGCCGCGAGCGGCGAGCTGTCTCTCCACGGGCTCGCCGGGGCGGCCGGAGCGGAGATCCTCCCGGAGGCGCAGTGGCTCGTGATCGACCCCTCCGGCAACTCCTTCCTGAACGTAAACACGCTCGAGCAGTACGCGGCGCTGCGGGAGCGGGCGTGAGCGAGAGCGCACAGAAGCCGGCCAAGCGCCCGAAACGGCCGCGGGCCACGCGACTGAAGCGCGCCAGCCAGCTCCACCTCGATTCGCGCGGCCGGGCCCGAATGGTGGACGTGGGCGCCAAGGCCACGACGGCCCGGCGCGCCATGGCGAGGGGCCGCGTCTGCCTGAACGCGGCGGCTTTCGCGGCGATCTCCGAAGGCCGGCTCTCCAAAGGGGACGCCCTGGCGGTGGCGCGGTTGGCCGGGATCCTCGCCGCAAAGAAGACCGCCGAGCTCGTGCCGCTCGCCCATCCCATCGCGCTCGACGCCGTAGCGGTGGACTGCGCGCTCGATCCGCCGCGGCGCGAGGTGATCGTCACCGCGACCGCTTCGACCACCGCGCGCACGGGAGTCGAGATGGAGGCGCTGACGGCGGTCGCCGGGGCGTGCCTCACGATCTACGACATGGCCAAGGCCCTCGACCGCGGGATCTCGATCCGCGACATCGTTCTTCTCGAGAAGACCGGGGGGCGCTCGGGGCCCTACCGTCGCTGAAGCTCCATGGCGATTCGCGTCGCGATCATCACGGTCTCTGACGGAGTGGCTGCCGGCGCGCGGTCCGACGAGGGAGGCCCGGCCTGCGAGGCGACGCTACGCGGCTCGGGAGTCGAGCACCGGATCGTCTCCCGGGAGGTTCTGCCGGACGAGGCGAAGCAGGTGGCCCGGGCGATCCGCGTGCGCGCCGACGCGGGAGAGGCCGACCTGATCCTGCTGACCGGGGGGACGGGTGTGGCTCCCCGCGACCGGACCCCCGAGGGCGTCCGAGAGGTGATCGACTTCGAGGTGCCGGGACTGGCCGAAAAAATGCGCTTCGAGACCTCGCGCGGCTTTTCGGCGGCCTACCTC
>JBOGJK010000709.1:0-2657 GCA_050745345.1 Thermoanaerobaculia bacterium | reverse complement strand
CTCCTGGGGAATCCCTGATCACGCGCGCCAGGCGCGCGCGATCCTGGACCGCATCTCCCCAGATCGGCGGCGCCTGCGTCATCCACACGCGATCCGGGAGTCCTCCTCGCGACTCGATGTCGACGGGCAGGACACGGTCGCCGAGCTCCTGCCAGACCTGGATTCGCGGCTCGGAAACGGGCACCCGCCCACGCGCCGCCAGGACCCACCAGGCCCCCAGGGCGTTGTGCCCCGCGCCGAACACTTCGACCGAGGGCGTGAAGCTGCGCAGCCGCCACGTCGCCCTGTCGCGGCGAGGAGGCAGGACGAACGTCGTTTCCGAGTATCCGAACTCCAGCGCGATCGCCTGCATCTGGCGATCGGTCAAGCCGTCCGCGTCCATCAGCACGGCGAGCTGATTGCCGGCGAGCGGCCGCTGTGTGAAGACGTCCACCAGGACGAACGGATGGGTGCTCACGCCTTATCGCGCTTGCCGCGCTTGACGGAAATGTAGGCGTCGATGCGGGCTTCCAAGATCGGCAGCGTGACCGTGCCGCCGGCGAGAATCCGGTCGTGGAACTCGCGGATGTCGAAGCGGGAGCCCAACGCCTCCTCGGCGCGGCGGCGCAGCTCGCGCAGCTTCAACTCTCCCGTCTTGTACGCGAGGGCCTGGCCGGGCCAGGAGATGTAGCGGTCGGTCTCGGTCGTGCACTCGTGGAGCGAGAGAGCCGTGTTGGAGGCGAGGTAGTCCATCACCTGCTGGCGGGTCCAGCCCCTGGCGTGGAGACCCGTGTCGACCACGAGGCGGCAGGCGCGCCACATTTCATAGGTCAGCCGCCCGAAGTTGCTGTACGGGTCGGTGTAGAGGCCGAGCTCCAGGCCGAGCCTCTCCGAGTACAGACCCCAGCCTTCGCCGAAGACGTCGAAATAAATGAAACGCCGGAAGGCCGGCAGGTCCGTCAACTCCGCCGAGAGCGCGCCCTGCAGGTGGTGGCCGGGAACCGCTTCGTGGAGGGTCAGCGCCTCGAGCACGTAGAGCGGCCGGCTCTCGAGCGCGTAGGTGTTGACCCAGTAGGTCCCGCCCTTCTTGCCGCCGGCAGGAGCCGGAACGTAGCGCCCGCCGGTGTACTTGGGCGCGATCTCGGCGGGGACGGGCTCGACCCCGTAGGGCTGGCGCGGGAGACGGCCGAAAAGCGTGGGCAGCTTGCCATCGATCTTCTTGGCGATCCACGACGCCTGCTTCATCAGCTCGTCGGGCGTCTTCGCGTAGAACCGCGGGTCCGTGCGCAGGAACTTCAGGAAGTCGGCGAAGCTGCCGGTGAAGCCGGTTTTCCGGATCACCTGTTCCATCTCGCCCCGGATGCGTTTGACCTCCTCGAGGCCGAGCGCGTGGATCTCTACGGGCGTGCGGTCGAGCGTCGTGAAGTGCCGGACGAGGTAGGCGTAGTACTCCCTGCCGCCCTCCATATCGCCCGCCCCGACCGTCGCGCGGGCGCGGGGCATGTACTCCTTCGTCATGAACTCCAGGAAGGCGCGGTACGCGGGAACCACGTCCTCGCGGATCGCCTTCTCGCCCGCGGCCTTGAGGCGCCCGCGGTCCGCCTCGGGGACGCCGACCGGGAACGACGCGAACGGCCGGAAGAAACGGCTCTGCGTCACATCGCCGACAACATGCGCGTCGATCGTCTTCTCGTACCCCTCAAGGGCCGCCTGCGGGAGCGTCCAGCCCGTCTGCAGGCCCTCGCGCAACAGCCGCGAGTTCTCTCGGGCGTACTCCGGGAACGCGCGCAGCCGCGCGATGTAGCTCTCGTAGTCGCGCGTCGAGTCGAGCGGGGTCTGGTCGGGCAGCTGCGCGAAGTCCATGTGAAAACCGCTGTCCGCGTTGATCGGGAAGCGGTACCCGTGCAGCTCGAAGTCGCGGATCGCGTCGTCGAGCTTTACGCGGAAGAGGGCGTGGCTGTCGCGATCCGTTTCGTTCAGCGCGCTGACGTCGATGGCGAGCAGGCGCAGGCGCAGCTTGCGGCGGGCCTCGGCGCGCCGCGCCAGGTCCGAGACGCCGACCGCGGGGAGCCTGTCGTCGAAACGGTAATCGCCCACCGACGTCGCGAAGAGCGGATCCTCGCGAAGCTCGAACTCCCAGGCCTCGTCGAGAAGGGCGTGCAGCTTCGATCGAGCCCCGGGATCCGGCCGCGGCGCCGAGGGCGAAGCCAGAACCATCAGCCCCAGAAACGCACAGAGAAACACATTGGCAACCACAGCTTTCGCCTCCTCAACGTCGGACGTAGTCGAGCCCCTCGGTCGCGAGCTCGAACTTCGCCGGCGTCTCGCTCGGCAGGGCGGGGTAACTGGTGGGCGGCGGCGCCGTCGTCCGGGCCGCCGCCGGATCAACGAGCAACAGGGCGCCCAGCACCGGCGCGAGCAACGTCAGCGTACGAGTGCAGCCGATCGGCGTCATGGGAGTCTCTCCCGGGGCGGTGAAGGATCGAACCGCCCGAGCGCCCGTTTCGTGGCGGTCACCTGCAAAATCTCAGCGGGCTCGCACTGTGCGGCCTGGTTCCGAAACAATATCTCTCTCCAGACCTGACTCCATCGAGATTTAGAATCCGGCGGGCAGGGGAGAAGGGGCCATTTCCGGGGCAGCCAACACGGGAAGGTCCCAGTGCGCCAGGAGAATCTCG
>JBOGJK010000708.1:0-10775 GCA_050745345.1 Thermoanaerobaculia bacterium | reverse complement strand
GTGCAGCGCTGGATCGCGATCTTGGGCCAGACCTCTCGAAGCGCCTTCTCCAACCCCGCGCCCCCGTCGATCACGGCAAGCCTGGGCACGCCCCGCGCGAAGCCTCAGCTCGCGGCGAGCACCTTCTGCCGCTGCTCGACTGTCGGCGGCAACTGCTCCTGCTCGGACTTGCGATAGGCGTTGGGGTCGTGCTCGAGGGCGCCCGCCGGCAGCCATTGCCACAGCGGCCCGAGATCCTGGCGCACCTGGTCGACGTAGAACGACGGCAGCTCGGTCGTCTCCTGGTCGAAATAGCGCCGGACGTGTCGGTCGGCGTCGAGCCGCCGCCGCAACTCCGTGTAGTTCCGGAGCCGTCCAAACCCTTCCGAGGACACCGCCCGGACCAGGTTCATCCAGCGCGGGAGCATCGTCCGGGCCGCTCGGAAGCGGTTGAAGATTGCGCGCGGAGAGAACGTGTACTGGGTCAGAGCAATCACCTGATCGTAGAAGTCACGCCAGGAATAGTTCCTCGGCTTGACGTTCATGGCGGAATTGTTGTTCAGGAAGTGGAACGGGAACGGCAGCACTCGATTCGCGCGCTGATACTGGAGATTGAGCGGCGCCGCCCGACCGAACGCCGAGAGAAGCGAATAGCCGGGAAAGGCCCCGGGGGACAGGTCCACGTAACGCTTCGTCAGCTCGAAGGGCTCTGCTCCTGCGTCCCCGTCGAGCCCCAGCACGAAGTTGGTCTGGACGTAGGGGATGTACCTGAGGATCAAGTTCACGTGCTCGGAGATCTGGCGGACCTTGTCCATCCCTTTGAGCTGACCGGTCTTCGACTTGTCGCCGAGGTCGTACCACGACTCGACCCCGGGTAATAGGGCCTTGAATCCGCTCCGCTCGAGCCGCTTGAGATGCGGCTCCGACAGGAGGGAGAGACTGCTTTCGGCGACGAATTCGATCCGGCCGGGCGGAACTGCCGCGTCGATCGTGTTCAGGTAGTCGTCGAATCGGACCCCGAAGTTTGGATCGTGCCAGCCGACGCGTGGCCGCGCCAGCGTCCGAGCGAGGAACCGGAGGTCATCGCCGAGCACGGCGAAATCGAGCGGCTGATACGGGACGACCGAATCGATACAAAAGCTGCAGGTGTAGGGGCACCCCAGACTGCCGAGCATCGGCACGATCTTGAGAACAGGGGCCTTTCGGAGCGTCGGCTCGATGAACTTCCAGCGCTCGCGGACCCCGGGCAGGATCGCGGGCTGCCGCTTTGCGGCAAGGTGAACGCCGATCGGGCGGTGCGGCGAGCAATCTTGCAGCACGTCGCGGATCACGGCCTGGTCGGTGAAGCCGACCACAAAGTCGAAGTATTTCCGGGCGTCCTCCGGGTAGCAGCGCGCGTGGGGTCCGCCGAGGACGGTGACGGCCCCCTTCGAGCGGAACAGGTTGCTCAACGCGTAGGCGAGAAGCGCCGCCTCGGTGAACGCGCCGATGAAAACGAGGTCGACCGGGTCGGGCAGTTCCTCGGTCAGATTCTCCAGGCCGGTGTAGCAGACGAGGGTGACGTCATGCCCTTCGGCTTCGCACCACACCCCGACGACCTGGGGCATGATGCTGGCAAGGTTCGCATTCATGAGGCGAGCGTACAAAGCACGGGTAGGACCCTTGGCGACGATATCGATCACCCCGATGCGGAGTTTTCTCATTTGCAGTGATCATATCTCCACAATGGCCGGCGACCTCGGATCGGTACAGCGTGAGACGCGAACGGGGCCGGCATCGAAAGCGCCGAGTGGGCTGCGAACGAAATGGAGATCGGCGGCCGGAGCCGGGACGTCACGGATGCGCTCGCGGGCACCTGGTACTGTATTTTTCCTCGGGAAGATGGCGATTCCTCGGCGGTTCGAATCCCGGCGTCCCGACCAAGATTCCTTTCCAAAACTCGACTTTCTTTCAGTAGCCTCTGTGGTACTTCGGGGCCGCAATCCGCAGCGACCGGCCGCCTCCTTGGGGGCCGGGACCGGCCGGCGCCATTCGGCCCACCGGGATGGTGAGAGGAGTAGCGGATGAAGATCTACCTGATCGCTCCGCAGAATCCCGAGTCGTTCTGGACCATGGACCGCATGCTGCCGAGCTTGAAGAAGCGGTGCGTGGTTCCCAATCTCTCGCTGCCGACGGTGGCCGGGCTCACGCCGCGTGAGCACGAGGTCGTGCTGTGCGACGAGAACGTCGAGCCGATCGACTTCGACACCGAAGCCGACATCATCGGCCTGACCGGCTACGTCGTCCATTCGAAGCGCATCTTCGAGCTGGCCGTGGAGTTCCGCCGGCGCGACAAGTTCGTGGTCGCCGGCGGACCACTCGCCTCCCTGTGCCCCGAGCAGTTGCGGGACAAGGTCGACGTCGTCTTCGTCGACGAGGCGGAGTACACCTGGCCTCAGTTCCTGAAGGACTACGAGGCCGGGGCGTGGAAGGCGGAGTACACCCAGCACGAGAAGCCGAGCATGCACGACTCGCCCCTGCCTCGGTTCGATCTGCTGAAGACCGACCGCTACCTGAAGATGACCATCCAGTTCGCGCGCGGCTGCCCGTTCAATTGTGAGTTCTGCGACATCATCGTCATGTACGGCCGCAAGCCCCGCACGAAGACGGTGGCCCAGGTCCTGGCAGAGGTGGCCGAGATCGACCGGCTCGGGATGCGCGAGATCTTCGTCGACGACAACTTCATCGGCAACAAGCGGGAGGCCAAGGAGGTGTTGCGCGCGCTGGCCGAGTGGCAGGAGGCGAACGGCTACCCGATCGACTTCTGGACCGAGGTGTCGTTGAACGTGGCGCAGGACGAGGAGCTACTGCGTCTGATGCATCGGGCGCGCTTCACCGCGATCTTCATCGGCATCGAGTCCCCGCGCGCGGCGAGCCTCCAGGAGACGCAGAAGACGCAGAATCTTCGGGAGGACATCCTCGAGTCGGTGCACCGCATTCAGCGCGCCGGCATCGAAGTCATGCCTGGCATGATCGTCGGCTTCGACCACGACGATCCGGCGATCTTCGACGAGCAGTTCGAGCTCATCCAGGCGGCGCGCATCCCCGTCTCGATGACCGGCATGCTGAACGCCCTGCCCAAGACCCCCCCTGCACCGGCGTCTCAAGGAGGCGGGGCGCCTGATCAGCGAGTCGGTCGGAGACCAGTTCGTGTTCACCAACATCATTCCGCAGGGCATGTCGAGCCTGCAGCTCTACGAGGGGTACAGGAAGCTTCTCGAGCGGCTGTACGGCTACAACAACTACCGGCGAAGGGTGATGCAGATCATCCTCGCCCGAGGCCCGCGGGTCCGGGCCAGGATGTCGGCGAGCCGCCACGGTCTCGGGGTCTTCGCGCGGGTGCTGTGGACCTGCATCCTGAAGGCGTCCCCGTCCCGCGTCTGGCTCACGCTTTCGCTTCTGATCGAGACCGCGCTTCGCCGGCCCCGCGCGCTGTCGCAGGCCGTCGCGCTCGCGGTGATGCACAAGCACTTCTACGAGTACATGCGCGATACCTGCAAGCGGCTCGAACGGCTCGTCGAGGAGCTCCGGCAGGCCCCGGAGCAGCTGTCCCGAGGCGCGGCCTGACGGCTCGCCGCCGATCACGAGACAGGGAGCCCGGTCGGCACCGAAGGCGCCCGCGACGTCTGCCAGCCGCCACGGACCCTGGGGGGGTGGGTATGATGTTGCCAGGATCATGAAAGTCCGTCTCGTCTCCGGCTCCCACTTCTCCGCTGCCCACCGCCTTCACCGCGAAGACTGGGAAGAAGAGCGAAACCGCCGCGTCTTCGACAAGTGCAACAACCCGAACGGGCATGGGCACACGTACGGGCTCGAGGTGACGGTCGAGGGGGAGATCGACCCGGAGACGGGCTGGGTCATGGACTTCGCGCAGTTGAAGAAGCTCGTCAAGGAGAACGTCATTCGGCGCCTCGACCGCCGGCACCTGAACTTCGACGTGGACTTCCTCGAGGGCGTCAACCCGACCGCCGAGAACATCGCGGTCGGCATCTGGCGGGAGCTCGCGCCCCGGGTGCACCCCGCGCGCCTGGTGCGGGTCGTGCTGAACGAGACGGAGAAGAACCGCGTCATCTACGAAGGAGGGCAACGATGAGCGCCACTCCCGGGAAGCGGCTGACACGATCGAAAAAGAGCAAGATGATTGCCGGAGTGTGCGGAGGCCTGGCGGAGTACTTCGGGCTGGACCCGACGATCGTCCGCGTGGCCTACGTCCTGATCTCGATCGTCTCGGCGGCCTTCCCGGGGCTGCTCGCCTACATCATCCTCATGTTCGTGATGCCCCCGCCGGGCGAACCGCCGGGCGCCGCCGCTTCGTGACCCGTCCCCGCATCCTCGTCACCAACGACGACGGCATCTTTTCGGAAGGGATCGAGCGGCTCGCCGCGGCCCTCTCCGAGGTGGGCGAGGTTTTCACGGTCGCGCCGGACCAGGAGCGCAGCGCCGCCGGTCATTCGCTCACGCTCCACAGCCCGCTGCGGGCCAAGCTCGTGGGGCCGCAGCGCTGGTCGGTGGACGGGACGCCGACGGACTGCGTGAACTGGGGCGTGCTGCACCTGCTGCGCGACGGTCGCCCGAAGCTGCTATTCTCCGGCATCAACCTGGGTCTGAACCTCGGCGATGACATCACCTACTCGGGCACGGTCTCCGCGGCCTTCGAGGGGACGCTCATCGGGATCCCCTCGGTCGCGATCTCGCAAGAGATCGAGACCGGGTTCACCTTCGACGCCGCGGCGGATTTCGCCGCGAGTCTCGCCCGCCACCTGCTCGAGCGCTCGCTCCCCTCCGGCACGCTCTTGAACGTCAACGTCCCCGCGGGCGCTCCGCGGGGCGTGCGCGTGGCTCGCCAGGGCAAGCGCCGTTACGGCGAGGTGGTCGTCGAGAAGCTCGATCCCCGAGGCCGGCCGTACTACTGGATCGGATCGGCGCCGCCGCAGGGGGAGCTCGAGCAGGGGACGGACCTCTCGGCCGTCGGGGAAAAGTACATCTCCCTGACGCCGCTCCAGCTCGACCTGACGGACTACCGCTCCCTCGACTTCCTCGAGGAAGTGGCGGCACGCCTACAGGAGACGGACGGCTCCCCGGAGAAGCAAACCGGAGGCTAAATTCAGCCCCGGGGCCCTTCCGGCTCGGCGCCCTACTTGGCCGCCGGCGCCCCGGACTTCTTCAGCTCGACGACGATGCCCTTGAGTTCCGTCGTTCCGGGGTTCATCGCCCAGTGTGTCTCCGCCGGGACCCAGACGACCTGACCGACCGTGAATTCCCCCTCGGTGACCTTGCCGTCCGACGCGGTGATCTTGAGCTTCCCTGGCGCCGTGACGTACATGAAGTGGTCCGGGTGCGAGTGCATGGCGACTTTGCCTCCCGGCTTGAGGGCGACCTCGCAGACGCGAACCTGGTCGTTCTCGAAGACGCAGTTGTAGACGTCGGGGGCCACCTTCGCCGGATCCTGCGCGAGCGCGGTCGCGGCGAGAGCGAGCGCGCCCGGGACCAGTAGAGCGAGACCGAGACGCTTCATGACGATTCCCTCCTTCGTCGTCCCGGATTGGACGGCGGCCGGGATTCTACGCCCTACTCGCGGCCAAATGTCGTTTAGGTTTGCGGTCCGCGCCGCCGGTCGAGATCGCGGATCTTCAGGATCAGGGCGATGACCGCGAGGCCGATCAGGCCGAGGGACACGAAGAGTCCGCGGCGGCGGTAGTCCCGCTCCTGGAGCGCCCGGAGGCCGGCCTGGCGGGCCGATCGGGCGATCGTGAGCCCCGCCGAGGCGGCCTCCCGCACCGCAGCGGGCCGGAAGAGATGAACGTCGGCGCGCGCCTTGATCAGCGCGTCGTCTGCCCGGCCGAGGTCGAAGTTGGCGCGCGAGACCTCCATGCCCGCCTCGGCCGCGCGGCGGATGGTGTCGCGGGCGCCGCGAGTCTCGAGCTCCAACTGCACCAGGTCCTCGCGCATTTTCGCCGCGGCTTTCGCTCCGGCTGATCCCGCCTCGTGGCAGGAGCCGCACTTGTCCGCGGGCCCCGCCGCCAGGAAGGCCTCGGTCGGGTGCACGATCTGGTGGTTCTCGTGGCAGGTCACGCAGGCCGGGAGCCCCATCTCCTGGAACGCCTCCCAGTGGGGGGAGAGCTTGAACTGGTCGGCGAAGACGGCGTGGCAGGTCCCGCAGACGTTGGCGACCGAGTCGACTCCCGGAGGGGCAGCGCCGTGATTGCCGTGGCAGGAGTTGCACGACGGCGCGGAGAGATCCCCCTTCTCCCGGGCCTCGAAGTGGACGCTGCGCGCGTACTTCGCGTAGACGTCGGAGGGAAGCTTGCGGGTGGCCATCAAAGCCGCGTCGCCGTGGCAGCGGTTGCACGTCTGAGCGATCTTGCCGGGCGAGACGGGAGAGCGTGAGTCGTGGATCGGCAGGATGCCATGGGCTCCGTGACAGCTCGCGCACTCGGCCACGGCCGCGTCGCCCTGCGCGAGCTTCTTGCCGTGCCCGCTCGACCGGTACTCGGCCAGTTGATCGACGCGCCGGGCAGGGTTGAACTGCTTCATCAGGGAGGCGTCGGCATGGCACCGCCCGCAGAGCTCCGGCACGTCGCGCGGCGCGATGCGGCCGCGGAACCCCTTCTTCGCGTCGTGGGCGAGGTCCTGATCGAGCTTCGTCGCGTCGCCGCCGTGGCAGAACACGCAGGTAAACCCGCTGTGCGCGTGGACGTCGTCCGCGAAGGCCCGGGCGGGGGGCGTCAGCCTGGCGTCCTCCAGGGCGAGATGGCACTCGACGCAGCCCGAGACCGAGGCCGCCGCCGGAGCGGGCAGGGCGAGAACCAGGGCGAGGGCACAGAGGGGATTCACGGCGCGCCTCCGCCCGCGGGGAGCAGGGCCAGGACCGTCAGCGCGAGCGCGGCCGCCAGGGTGAGCAGCGCCAGGCGGTCCCACCAGGGCGACGGGCGTCCGCGCGCGGCGCCGCGGTCGAGCAGGGGCAGGGCGAGAATGGCGGCCGCGAGCAGGCCGAAGAGGAGCACGCCCAGCGTCTCTCCGGGAAGTCCCGCGATCTCGGCGGGAAGGTACTTCAACGCCTGGAACATCCAGAGGAAGTACCACTCGGGGCGGATGCCGGAGGGGGCCGGGGCGAAGGGGTCCGCCTTCTTTCCGAGCTCCCAGGGGAAGAACGCCGAAAGCGCCGCCAGCAGGCCAACCGCGACGAGCCATCCGACCATGTCGCGCAGAAGGAAATCGGGGAAGAAGCGCAGCTTCCCCTTCGCTCCCGACCGCTCGACCGACGGGGGCATGCTCATGCCGTGCTTCTGCACGAGCAGCAGGTGGAGGCCGAGCAGGAGGGTGGTCACGGCCGGGAGGATCGCCACGTGGATGCCGTAGAAGCGCGAGAGGGTCGCGCCGGTAACGTCCGAGCCGCCGCGGAGAATCCGCGAGAGCAGGGGCCCGATGACCGGGATCTGCGCGGGGACGTCGGTGCCCACGCGCGTCGCGAAGAAGGAGAGCTCGTTCCAGGGCAGCAGGTAGCCGGAGAACCCGAAGCCGACGGCGAGGAAGAGGAGGAAAGCGCCCGTGATCCACGTCATCTCCCGCGGCGCGCGGTACGCCTTCAGGAAGAAGACGGAGACCATGTGCAGCGCGACCACGCCGACGAAGAGGCTCGCTCCCCAGGAGTGGATCGACCGGATGAGCCAGCCGAAGGGCACCTCGGCCATGATGTACTGCACGCTCTCGAACGCTTCGGAGGCGCTCGGCCGGTAGTAGAGGAGCAGGAGGATCCCCGTGGCCACCTGCACGAGGAAGAGGAAGAGCGCCATGCCGCCGAGGTAGTAGAAGGCCGTCCAGCGGTGGACCGGCACCTCCTTCTTCGCCGCGATGTGGGCGAGGTCCTCCCAGCCCAGGCGGTCCCGCAGCCAGTCGACGGCCGCGCCGGCGCCCCGTCGGGGAGTCTCAGGCGCGCCGGAGGACGACCCGATCTGCTCGGACATTGACTTCGAGCTTCGAGAGCGGGCGTGGAGGGGGTCCCGAGACGTTCCTGCCGTTGATGTCGTAGACCCCGTTGTGGCAGGCGCACCAGATGTCGGCCCGATCCGGCCGGTACTGAACGGTGCAGGCGAGGTGGGTGCACGTGGCCGTCAGGGCTCGCAGGTCGCCCGAGGCGGTCCGAAGAAGGAGGACCGCCTTGCCGCCGACGGGGACGATCCGAGCCGTGTTGGGGAGAATCTCGGAGGCCTTCACGTCGAGCTCCGTCTCGGACCCGGACGGCTCGGAGGCGGCCGGCGGAACGAGGAAGCGCAGCACCGGGTAGAGGAAGGAAACGATCGTGGCGCCCAGGCTCGTTGCGAGAAGGCGCGTGATCCAGCGGCGGCGCGACTCGTCGTCGCGGAGAGTGGCCGCGGAGCTCCGCAATCGCCTGGCCTCCTTTCGTCGCTGCGCGTCAGGGTAGGGGAAAGGGAGCCGAATCGAGTGATTCGATTACATCATGGGGGAGGCCGCGCGGGCGAATCGGTCGCGATCGCCGGCAGGCAAGCTCAGCGCAGGGCGAAGGTCCGCATCGACAGGTTTCCGAACTCGCAGCCTTCGTAGATCGATTCGAGCTCGTCGGGCCTGGCGGCTGCACCCTCCACGACGAACAGCGGATCGAAGTGCTCGGTGGTTGGGTGCGCGAGAGCGGCGTGCGGGGCGAGCTCCCGCCAGGCCAGCAGAGCCTCGAAGTCCCGCTCGCGAAGGCGCCCTGCGACCCACGCGTCGAACTCGACCGCCCATGGCTCGGGAGGCGCGTCCCGGGCGCCGAAGGAGATCCGCGAGAGGTTGTGCACCGCGCCACCGCTTCCGACGAGGAGCACCCCCCGCTCGCGAAGAGACGAGAGGGCCGATCCGATCGTGGCGACGACTTTCGGGCTGCGCGGCCGGGGGAGCGCCACGGTCACGACGGGGACATCCGCCTCCGGGAAGAGGAATCGCATCGGCACCCACGCCCCGTGGTCGAGCGGGCGAATCGGGTCGAGGAGAGCTGGCACGCCGCCCCCTCCAGCCGCGCGACGATCTCGGCGGCGAGTTCGGGATCTCCCGACGCCGGGTAGCGGAGCTGGTAGAGCGCCGCCGGAAACCCGGCAAAGTCGTGGAGCGTCTGGTGGCGCTCGCTGGCCGAGACGCGGACCGGCTGGCGCTCTTCCCAGTGGGCCGACACGGCGGCGATCGCCGACGGGCGCAGGCGGCTTCCGAACTCCGCGAGCGCCTTCGTCCAGGCGTTGTCCTCGAGCACCGCCGAGGGGGCGCCGTGGAAGACGAAGAGGGCGGGGGCAGAAGCGGACATGTCGGAAAGTGACGCCCTCACCCCCGGCCCCTCTCCCGGGGGGAGAGGGGAGCTGGTCCTTCTCCCCGGGCGAGGGGAGTCAGTACGCCAGGACCTTCTTCGCCGCCTCCAGCACCTTCTCGCCGTTCGGCAGAATGGCGCGCTCCAGGATCCGGCTGAAGCCGACCGGCGTGAAGGTCGAGCCCGAGCGGCCGATGGGGGCGTCGAGCCACGGGAAGACGGCCTCCTGGATTTGCGAGGCGATCTCGCCGCCGAACCCGCCGTGCACCTTGTCCTCGTGCGCCACCAGCAGGCGGCTCGTTTTGCGGACCGAGGCCGCGATTGCCTCGAGGTCGAGCGGGTAGAGCGAGCGGATGTCGATGACCTCGACGCTCTTGCCCTCCTTCTCCAGGGCCTGCGCCGCCTCGAGCGCGAAATGGACGGGCGTTCCGTACGCCGCGATGGTCAGGTCCGTCCCCTCTCGCCGCCGCCTCGCTTTGCCGAAGGGGACCGCGAACTCCGGCGGCACTCTCGCGCGGGCGAGCGGGCTGTTGTACAGGAACTTGGGCTCGAGATAGAGCGTAATGCCGCGCGAGCGGATGGCGGTGCGCAGGAGGCCCGCGGCGTCGTCGGCGAAGGCGGGCACGACGATCCGGATCCCCGGCAGCGTCACGAGCCAACCTTCGATGTTCTGCGAGTGGTAGAGCCCTCCGCCGATGTAGCCGCCCGACGCGATTCGAACCGTCACATTGGGCACGAACTTGCCGCGGGTGCGCCAGTACTCGTGCGATATCTCGACCATCTGCTCGGCCGCCGGCCAGAAGTAGTCGGCAAACTCGGCTCCCTCGACGACGATGCGGATCTCCGGGTCGAGCCGCGAGAAGCCATCGGCGGTGCCCAGGATGTAGTCCTCCGCGATCGGGCCGTTGAAGACGCGCTCCTGCCCGAACTCCTGCTGCATCCCCTTGGTGACGTTGAAGACGCCCCCTTTCTCCCGGTAGGCGACGTCCTGCCCCCAGAAGTAGGTGCGGGGATTGCGGCGGAACTCCTCCTTGAGCGTCTGGTTGATGGCTTGCACCATCGTCAGCGGCTCGCCCGAGCCGTCCGGGATCCCGTCGGGCCACCTCTCGGAGACCCACGGCTCCGGCGCGACGTGCTCGAAGATCGAGTCCGCGGACGGCTCCGGGGCCGCACGGGCCCGCTCGGCGGCTTCCTCGTAGGCCTTGACGTTCTGCGCCTCGATGGACGCGAGCTCCCCGTCGGTCACGGCTCCGCTCTCGAGCAGCGACCGGCGAAACCGCGGAAGGGGGTCGGCCGCCTGAGCCGCCGCGAGCTCTTCGGGTGTGCGGTACAGCTCGTGGCGGTCCGAATTGGAATGGGAATGGATCCGCACGACGACGGCGTGGACGATCGCGCACCCGGCGCCCGTTCGGACGAACGCGACGGCTTCCCGCATCGCCCGGAAGGAGTCGAAGACGTCCAGGCC
>JBOGJK010000707.1:0-1897 GCA_050745345.1 Thermoanaerobaculia bacterium | reverse complement strand
ACCCGGGAAAGGGGCCCTCGGGCATCTCCCAGATGATCGAAGTCGTGGCGCTGGGTCGCAGCCTCGTTCGCTTCCGGCAGTCGCTCGCCCGCGCGGTCTCCTCGATCGTGGTGATCTCCTCGGGCGGCTCCGAGGGGCGCGAAGGGCCGATCATCCAGATCGGCGCCTCGCTCGCCTCCTCCCTCTCGCGTCGGCTGAAAGTTTCTCCCGAGCGCGTGCGGATCCTGACCGCCTGCGGAATGGCGGCGGGTGTCGCGGGCGCCTACAACACGCCGATCGCGGCGACCCTCTTTGTGCTCGAGGTCGTGGTCGGGTCCTTCTCGATGACCCTCTTCGGCCCCGCGGTCGTCTCGGCCGTGACCTCGACGGTCACGGTGCGCTTCTTCCTCGGCGACGAGCCGGTCTACCGCGTCGCCGCGTTTCGCCTGGAGTCGGTCGCGGAGTTCCTGCCGTTCGCGGTGATCGGTCTGCTCGCGGGGCCGGCTTCGGCCCTCTTCGTGCGCAGCCTGCGCGAGTCAAAAAAGCTGTTTGCCGCGACGAAACTGTCGCCGCCTCTTTCGATGGCGCTCGGGGGCGCGATCGTCGGCGCGATCGGCGTCTTCCTCCCCGAGGTGTGGGGCAACGGCTTCGAAGCGACCAACCGGATCCTGCACGGAAACCCGACGATCCTGTTGCTGGTCCTCGTCTTCGCCGGCAAGGTCATCGCGACCTCGTCGACGATCGGCTCGGGAGGCGTGGGAGGCGTGTTCACGCCGACGCTGCTGCTGGGCGCCGCGGTGGGCGGGGCCGTGGCGAAGCTGTGCCAGGCGGCCTTCCCGCAGCTCGAGGCGCCGGTCGGGGGATACGCGCTTCTCGGGATGGGCGCGCTGATGGCGGGGATCACGCGGGCGCCGCTGCTCGCCCTGATCATGATCTTCGAGCTGACACAGAACTCCCAGGTGCTGCTGCCGATGATGGTCGTCTCGGTGCTCGCCGTCTTCTCCGCGCGCGCCTTCGGGCAGGAGTCGATCTACATCGAGAGTCTCCGCTCGGCCGGGATCGTCTGGGAGAAGACCCCCGAGGCGACGGCGATCTCGACGCTGAAGGTCTCCGACGTCATGCGCGAAGACGTCAAGCTCGTGCCGCGCGGGATGCCGTTCTCGCAGGTCGTCCGCACGTTCATGGAGACGCGCAGTCTCTACCTCTACATCGGCGATGAGGAGGGGAGGCTGCTGGGCGTGATCGACCTGCACGATGTCAAGAGCCGTTTTTCCGATCAGGAGCTCTCGGACCTGGTCATCGCCGAGGACCTCGTCACCGAGATTCCCTTCGTGACGCCCTCCGAGTCGCTGACCAGCGTCAACGAGAAGCTGTGGTTCCGCGACCTGGGGCAGCTGCCCGTGGTCGAGTCGCCGGAGAACCGGAGATTCCTCGGCATCGTCACGCGGCGGGACCTGCTCGGCGCCTTCGACCGCGAGGTCCTGCAAAGGAACCGCCTGCTCGCCCGCGTGCGCACCTTCGGCGAGGCCGAGGCTGGCGGAGAAGTGGACTACTTCGAGCTGCCGGAGAAGCACCGACTGGTCGAGCTCGATGTCCCCGTGGCGATCGAAGGGCGCACGATGGGGGAGGCGGGCCTGCGCAGCCGGTACGGCGTCTCGGTGCTGGCCGTCCGGCGGCTGACCCGGGACGGGTTGGAGCGCCGTTTCGTGCCCGGCCCCGCCGACCGCTTCGAGCACGGGGACGTCCTGATCGTGCTCGGCACGGAGGAAGCGATCGGGTCCCTCCGATCGGGCGCCGGGAGGGCCCCCGGGGTGCTATCCTGAGGGGGCTCGGTTGCCATGAACAAGGGTCGCGAAAGCGAATTCGTCGCCCTGCGGGGCAAGTGGCTCAAGGAACGGACCCGGCTGTATGACCGGGA
>JBOGJK010000706.1:0-1933 GCA_050745345.1 Thermoanaerobaculia bacterium | reverse complement strand
AGGCTGGACAGTCGAGATGGGCGGCGGCTCGGAATCGAGGATCGCGGCGATCAGAGAAGCCTGGCTCTTGCCCGAGAAGGCCTTTTGTCCGGTGGCCATCTCGTAGAGGACCGCGCCGAAGGCGCAGATGTCGCTGCGCGCGTCGGCTTCCTTTCCCTCCAACTGCTCGGGCGCCATGTACTGGAAGGTGCCGAGGATCGTCCCTTCGGCCGTCAGGTCGGGCGCCTGCGTCGGCAACGCCGTCAGGCTGGAAAACGAAGCCCCTCCCGGGGCCGCGAACTTGGCCAGGCCAAAGTCCACCAGCTTCACACCCGACTTCGTCAGCATCGCGTTGCTCGGCTTCAAGTCGCGGTGCACGATCCCCTGCCGGTGCGCCTTGTCCAGGGCGTCGGCGATCTCGATCCCGTGGCGCAGGACCTGATCGAGTGGCAACGCGCCTCTGGCGAGCCTCTCGGCCAGGGTCTGGCCCTCCAGGTACTCCATGACGAGGTAGTCCACGCCGTCCTGATGGCCGACGTCGTAGAGCGCGCAGATGTGTGGATGCGAGAGGCTCGAGATCGTCTTCGCCTCCCGCTCGAAGCGCTGGCGCACTTCAGCGTTCTGCGACAAGTGCGCGGGCAAGACCTTGATCGCGACGGTCCGGTCGAGCCGCGTGTCCTTCGCCTTGTACACCTCCCCCATCCCTCCGGCACCCACCGCGGAAACGATCTCGTAGGGACCGAGGCGGGAGCCCGTGGCGAGCGTCACTTCTGCAACCCGGCCGTCCAGTTGACGGTCAGCGTGATCGGCGCCGCGCTCTCCTCCCCGGCGGGGACGTTGGCGAGGAAGCGCTGCCCGTCGGCGGAGACGTCGTAGCGCACGCCCGGGACCGCCTTGAGCCGGAGGTCGAAGAGCGGCGCCGGTTCGCCGGCCTGGAACGTCTCTCCCGCCTGGACGGGAACGGCCATCATCTTTCCGGAGGCGACGTAGAAGAGCTCTTTCCCGTCCCCCCGCCACCGTGGCTGCGAGCCTCCGGCGCTCGAGACCTGCCACTTGCCTCCGGCCCCGGGGAACGCCTGGACGTAAATCTCATATCTCCCCGTCTCGTCGGAGGCGTAGGCGATCCAGCGCGCGTCGGGAGAAAACGCGGCATGCGTCTCGTTGAACTCGCTCTGCAGGAGAGGAGAAGCCTTTCGGTCCGCGACGGAGAAGACCCAGAGGTCAAAACGCGTCTTGGTTGTCGGATCGAGCGCGTGAAAGGCCAGGAAGCGGCCGTCCCTCGTGCAGTCTGCGGTGGGCTTGAAGGCCGGAGAGGCGAGGAGCAGCTCGTCCGCGCCGGTCCCGGTGGTGCTCTTCTGATAGATGTCGCCCGCGCCCTTGCGGTTGGAGGTGAAGAAGATCCGGTCGTCGTCGGGAGACCAGACGGGCGAGTGGTCGTTGGCCGCGTCGAACGTGAATCGCGACGCCGTCCGGCGCACGAGATCGTTGATCCAAACGTCGAAGTTGCCGGTCCGCGGGTCCGCCACGTCCACGGCGAGGCGGAGCCCATCGTGGGAGAGTCGGGGTCGGAGGTAGTCGGCCGGGGCGCCGACCGATCCGAGCTTCTTTCCCTTCCGGTCGAACCACGTCAGCTGCGAGAGCGACGCTCCAGCTCCGGCTTGAAACGCCAGGACGCCGTTCTCCGAGACCGAGAAGATGGCGTTCGCGGCATTGGCGAGGTACTGGACGTCTTCGGCGACGGGCGTTGCTTCGCCGGTCAGCCTCAGCCCTTTGGCGTCGAACGGCTGCGCGAGGAGAGTCCGCTCCCGCCAGAAGAGGAGGAAGCCCGGAGGCGCGTAGGCCACGTTGGAATTGGTCGCGGGAAGCAGGATCTTTCCCGTTTTCGACTCGAGATCTCCGACGAAAACGGCGTTCGACTCGGCAGGCAGCCCCGGAGCGACGGTCTGGGAGAGAT
>JBOGJK010000705.1:0-5089 GCA_050745345.1 Thermoanaerobaculia bacterium | reverse complement strand
GGCCTGGACGTGCCGGAAGAGGCGCGGCTCTGGCACCACCCGGAGCGCCCCGCCCGCCGGCGCGTCCGCACGCGCCTGAATGTCCTCCACGAAGACGAGGATCTGCTCGTCGTCGAGAAGCCGGCGGGGCTGCTCGCCGTGCCGACCGCCGAGCGGGAGAAGGACACGCTGCTCTCGCGGGTGTCGCTCTACCTCCAGCACCGCTACCGCAAGCGCCCGTATGTCGGTGTCGTGCACCGGCTCGACCGCGAGACATCCGGGGTGCTCGTCTTCGCGCGCTCGCGCGAAGCGCTCCGCTTCCTGCAGCGGCTCTTTCGCGGGCACGAGATCGAGCGCGAGTACCTGGCGATCGTGGAGGGAGAGCCCGCGCCCTCCGGCTCCTTCCACGCCGCGCTCTCCGGCGACGGCACGGACCGCCGCCGTGGCGTGGCGCGGCCGGGAGAGCGGGGAAAGCGCGCCCGCACGCGATACCGGGTCCTCGAGAGCCTGCGCGGCGCAAGCCTGGTCGCCGTGGAGCTCGAGACCGGCCGGACCCACCAGATCCGCATCCACTTCGCCGCGGCGGGGCATCCCGTGCTGGGAGACCGCGTCTACCGGCATCCGGCTGCCCCGCCGCCTCCGGTCGAGGTCGAGCGTCAGATGCTGCACGCCCGGCGCCTCGGGTTTCCCCATCCGCGCGACGACCGTCTCATTCGCGTCGAGTCGCCGATCCCGGAGGACTTCGCGCGGGCCCTCGCGGCGCTGCACCGGAGAGCGAGCCAAAAGAAAAGCGCCCTGGCCCGGCCGGGGCGCTGAACGACCGTCTACCGTCTACCGTCTACCGTCTACCGTCCTACGCCAGCACCACCACGACCACGCGGCGGTTCTTGGCGCGCCCTTCCTTGGCCTTGTTGTCCTCGACCGGCTCGCTCTTGCCGTAGGAGATCGTCGACATCCGGTTCAGCGCGACCCCCTTCTGGTTCAGGTATCGCCGGACCGACTCGGCCCGCTGCTCGCCCAGGCGGTAGTTGTACAGGTCCGGCCCCGTCGAATCCGTGTGCCCCTGGATCTCCAGGTACACGTTCTTGTTCTCCCCCTTCAGGCGGCTGGCGAAGTCGTCCAGCTTCTGTATCGCCTCCGGGGAGAGATCGTGCCCGTCGACCGGGAACTTCACCGCGTCATCGGACAGGACCAGGGAATAGACGAACTTGCCTTCGGCCAGCTTGCCCGCGGCCTGCGCCCGTTCGAGCGCGTCGCGCGTCGTCTTGTCGAGCTCGGTCAACTTCACGTCGTGCTCGCGGACCTTCGTCTGCGTCCGCTCGACCTGCGACTCGACCTGGCTGATGTGCTTCTCGGCCGCAGCGCCGCTTTTAGAGACTTCGTCGCTCACGTAGCGCTTGGAAGCGCATGCCGTAAGACCGAAAGCGCCTAGAAGGAGCGCTCCGCCCACGACCATCGATCGGCCCCAACCTCGGTTGACCATGAATACCTCCTGCTGAAAGAGTTTAATCGACGCGCTACGGGGCGGTCCCCCGGTACCCGCGCCGCGTCCGCACGTCCCAGGAACCGGGCTTCGTCACGGACACCACAACGACCCGGTATTTTACCTCGCCCTGACCCGACGGTGTAAAGCCCAGGAGGTACTGTTTTCGCACCTCCGCCTCGATCCGGGAGGCCAGGGGCCGCAGGTCCTCGTCCCCTCCCGCCAGGAACATCCGCCCCCCGCTCGAGAGCGCCAGGATCCTCAGGTTGTCCAGCGCCAGCTCCTCCTTTTCCTTCTCCGTAAGCCGGTCGAGCGAGGCGTTCTTGATGCCGATCGCGTAGACCGGTGTCGAGACCTGCTGCAGGATCTCTGCCATCTCCAGGCTGGACAGCCGGCTGGCGTTGTCGACACCGTCGGTGAAGAGCAGGATCGCCCGTTTGGCGTTCTTCCCTTCGACCAGACGCGAGGGTGTAGCGGCGACCGCGTCGAAGAGGGCCGTCTTGCCGGAGGGCTCGAGTCCCGCCAGGCGCTTCAGCAGCGGCGCCGGATCCGAGGAGAACGGCGCGACGGAAAGCACCTCCTCGTCGGCGAAGGCGAAGAGCGCGAAGTCGTCTCCCGGCTTCCGGCGGGCCACGATCTGGCGGATGGCGGCCCTGGCCATCTCGAGCTTGTCGGCGATCTCCATGCTGCCGGAGGTGTCGACGAGAAACGCGAAGGAGACCGGGGCGTGATCGTCCCGATCGAAGGTGTCGATGTCCACCGCCTTGCCCTCGACCCAGACCCGGAAATCCTTCTCCTCGAGCAGGTCGGCGAAGCCTCCCTTCCGGTCGAAAACGAGGGCCGGCAACAGGACGTACTCGGTCCCGACCGACTCCGCATAGGTGGGAAGATCCTCGGCCGGCGCAGCCGACTGGCTGCTGACGGCGGTCGCGCCGAGGGCCAGCAGGAGCATGCCGCACAGGAGGCGTTTCACCAACAAATTATAAGGCGGGCCGCTCGAAGATAATCGGCCGCCATGGCCCCCTCCCCCCTCGGTATCGTCCTGGTGCGGCCCCACTCCTCTGCCAACCTCGGCTCCGCCGCGCGGGCGGCCCGCAACTTCGGCGTCGAGGACCTACGGTTGGTCGAGCCCGCCGCCCCCGTGGACGACGAGGCCCGGCGGCTCGCCTCGGGCGCCGACGGCGTGCTCGACCGACTGCGGCGCTTCACCGGGCTCTCGGACGCGGTGGCGGAGTTCGACGCCGTCGTGGCGACCTCCTCGCTGCGCGGGCGGGAGGAGCAGCGCTTCCTCGCTCTGGAGGAGCTGCCCCGGTTCCTCGCCGAGCTGGGGGAGGGCGCGCGGGTGGCCTTCGTGTTCGGCCCGGAGAGAAGCGGCCTGACCGAGGAGGAGCGCTCCCGCGCGAGCGCCTGCCTGCGGCTCCCGGCCAGGGCGGACTTTCCGACGCTGAATCTCTCGCATGCCATCGCTGTCGTTCTCGCGGTCGCGAGCCTGCCGGCGCTCCCGCGCGCGGCTCCCGAGCAGCCATGGGCGCCCGCCGCCGACGTCGAGGGCGCCATGGGTCACTGGGACCGGGCGCTCGAGGCGATCGGTTTCTACGACACGGGCCACCGGGAGCGGTCGCTGCGCGACTGGAGGCGGATCGTGGCGGGGCGGCCCCTGTCGAGGCGGGAAGTGGCGATCCTGCGGGGGGTGGCGAACCGCGTGCTCGTGGCGCTCAAGAGGAAGTCGGCAGTCGACCGTCAGCAGTCCACGGGGGAGGATTCCTGACCGCCGACTGTCGACTCCTCTCAGATCAACTCCGCCTCCGAAAAGAAGAACGCCACCTCCTTTGCCGCGTTCTCCGGCGAATCGCTGCCGTGGATGGCGTTGCGCTCGATGTCGGTGCCGTGGAGGTGGCGCACGGTGCCGGGCTCCGCCTTGCGGGAGTCGGTGGCGCCCATCGCGCGCCGCAGGTGCGCCACCGCGTCGTCGCGCTCGAGTACTGCGACGACGACCGGCCCCTCCGTCACGAAGCGCACGAGCGCGTCGTAAAAGGGGCGGTCGCGGTGGACAGCGTAGAACGCGCGCGCCTGCTCGGGGGAGAGGCGCAGGCGCTTGACCCCGAGGAACCGGAACCCTTCTCTCTCGAGATGGGCCAGGATCGCGCCGACCTTGCCGGCGCCGACGCTGTCGGGTTTCAGAATCGTCAGGGTGCGCTCGATCACGTTGGCTCCTTCAGGAGTCGACAGTCGGCAGTCGACAGTCAACAGCGGGAACGCAGGAGCGTCCCGTCGACTGTTGACTGTTGGCTGTTGACTCTCTAGAACTCCCTCACTTCCACCGGCAGCCTGTCCTCGGTCGCCACTCCCGCCTGCGCCAGCGCCGCAAGCAGCCGGCGCGGCTCCTGAGAGCCGACCATCAGCGTCGAGCCATCCCGACGCGTCAGCAGGACCCCGCGGTTGCCGCGCGCGTTGACGGCCCGCCGCCGTCCGAGGCCGCGCCGGCCCCAGCCGCCGTAGTCGCGGACCGGCCGATAGACGACCGCCTCGGCCCGCGCGATCTCCGAGAGCGCGACGCGCGTTGTGCCGAGCAAGCCGTAGCGGACCGTGAGCGCGTCGAGAGACACAGTCGTCTGCATGCGCAGCGAAAGCACGCCGAGCAGGAGCAGCAGCACGGCGCCGAGAAGGACGTAGACCCAGGGCGCGAAGCCCTGCGACTCTTCGTAGAAGACCGGTCCTGCGCTCATCGTCCCAACGCCTCCTTCGTCCGGCTCCCGATGTCCGCCGGCGACCGCACCACCGCGATGCCCGCCGCCTCGAGCGCCTTCATCTTGTCCGCCGCGGTCCCCCGGCCTCCGGCGATGATCGCGCCGGCGTGCCCCATCCGGCGTCCGGGCGGCGCCGTCTGCCCCGCGATGAAGGCGACCACGGGCTTTCGGAAGTGGCCCGCGACGAAGCAGGCCGCCTCCTCCTCCGCCATACCGCCGATCTCGCCGATCAGGACGACGGCCTCCGTGCCCGGATCGGCCTGGAAGGCGCGCAGGCAGTCGATGAAGCTCGAGCCGTGGACGGGATCCCCACCAATGCCGATGACCGTGGACTGCCCGAGGCCGAGGCGGGTCAGCTGGTCCACGGCCTCGTAGGTCAGCGTCCCCGAGCGCGAGATGACGCCCACCGGGCCCGGCCGGTGGATGCGCCCCGGCATGATGCCGATCTTGCACTCCCCCGGCGTGATGATGCCGGGGCAGTTGGGGCCGATCAGGCGAGCCGGCTGGCCGGTGGCGCTCCTCTGCGCGAGCGCCGCCCGCACGCGGATCATGTCGCTGGTCGGGATCCCCTCCGTGATGCAGGCGATCACCGCGATGCCCGCGTCGGCCGCCTCGACGATCGTGTCGGCGGCGAAGGGGGGCGGCACGAAGATCATCGAGGCGTCGGCTCCCGTCTTCTGGACCGCCTGGGCCACGGTGTCGAAGACGGGAATCCCCTCGTGGAGCGTGCCCCCCTTGCCCGGGGTGACGCCGGCGACGACCTGCGTGCCATAGTCGCGGCAGGCGAGCGCGTGAAACGTCCCCTCGCGCCCCGTCAGCCCCTGGACGAGCAGACGGGTCTCTCTGCCGACCCAGATGCTCATTCCGGAAACCCCCGGGT
>JBOGJK010000704.1:0-5259 GCA_050745345.1 Thermoanaerobaculia bacterium | reverse complement strand
GGGTTCCACCATGAAAAACCTCGCCGTCCTGGGCTCAACGGGCTCGATCGGCTGCTCCGCGCTGGAGGTGGCCGCCACGCTGACCGACCGCTTCCGCGTCGTGGCGCTCGCTGCGGGCCGCTCCGTGGAGAAGCTCGCACGGCAGGTCGGCGAGCACCGTCCGGAGCTCGTCTCGGTGGCGGAGGGAGGCGACGTCGCGCGCCTCCGGGCGCTCCTGCCGGCCGGCGTGAAAACGCGCATCGTTTCGGGCCGCGAAGGCCTCGAGGAGGCCGCGTCTCATCCGAAGGCCGACATCGTCGTGGGAGGCCTGGTGGGGGCGCTCGGCCTGCGGTCGGCGTACGCCGCGGCCGTCTCCGGCAAGCGGCTCGCGCTCGCCAACAAGGAGGCGCTGGTCGTCGCGGGAGAGCTCGTGATGCGCGCCGCGCGCGCAAGCGGAGCCGAGGTCGTGCCGGTGGACTCGGAGCACTGCGCGATCCACCAGGCGCTGCGCTGCGGGCGTTTGGAGGAGGTCGCGCGCCTGGTGCTGACCGCCTCGGGCGGCCCCTTCCGGCAGCGGGACCTCTCGACCTTCGGCGCGATCACGGTCGAGGACGCGCTGGCGCACCCCACCTGGAAGATGGGTCCCAAGATCACGATCGACTCCGCGACGATGATGAACAAGGGGCTCGAGATCATCGAGGCGCGGTTCCTCTTCGGACTGCCCGCCGAGAAGATCGACGTCGTCATTCACCCGCAGTCCGCCGTCCACTCCCTGGTCGAGTACGTGGACGGGTCGCTCATCGCACAGCTCTCGCGAAACGACATGAAGCTGCCGATCCTGTACGCCCTGACCTACCCGGACCGGATCCCGTCTCCGTTCGGGCGGCTCGAGCTCTCGGCGCTCGCGCGCCTGGACTTCCAGGACGTGGACCCGCGGCGCTATCCGGCCGTCGGCCTCGCGCGGGAGGCGCTCGAGTCCGGAGGCGGGATGCCGGCGGTCATCAACGCCGCCAACGAGGTGGCCGTCGAGGCCTTCCTGCGGGGGAAGATTTCCTTCCCCGACATCGTTGCGGTGGTCGCGGAGGCGGCATCCGCCGCGGGGTCGGTTGCTTCCCCCTCCTCGGTGGAGGAAGCGGAAGCGATCGACGCCGGGGCACGGCGCAAGGCCTCGGAGCTGGTGCGCAGCGCGCCGGCGGCGGGCGCCCGGGCCTCCGGATGACGGTTCCCCCGAAAAGGAGTCTCGCTTGACGATTCTCGGAAACACGCTGGCCCTCATTCTCGTGCTGTCGGTGCTCGTCGTCGTCCACGAGCTCGGCCACTTCGCCGTCGCCAAGGCCTTCCGCTTCCCCGTCGAGGTCTTCTCGGTCGGGTTCGGCAAGCGTCTCTTCGGCCGGAAGTGGCGCGGCACCGACTACCGCGTCTCGGCCATCCCGCTCGGCGGCTACGTGCGGGTCGTGGGTCTCGGCCCCGATGAGTCCACGATCGCCGAAGGGACCTCGCGCGAGGCGCCGCCCGTGGGGAGGCGCTGGCAGCGGGCGCTGATCCTGCTCGCCGGGCCCGCGATGAACGTGCTGCTCGCGTGGCTGCTGCACGCGGCGGTCTTCGCCATCGGCGTGCGCGTGCCGGCCTACGAGCTGGAGCCTGCCATCGTCCGCGTCGTGCAGCCTGGCTCTCCCGGAGAGACGGCCGGCTTCCGGCCGGGCGACCGGATCGTCTCGATCGACGGGCAGGAGACGCCCCGCTGGCGGGACGCGGAGTTTCTCTTCGCGATGAACGCCCGGCAGAGGCTCGAAGTCGAAGTGGAGCGCGGCGGGTCGGCAATCGTGCTGCCGGTGACTCCGCGCGCCGTCACGAGATACGACATCGGCGAGGTCGGCGTCTATCCGGCCGCTCCGAGCGAGCCGCGCATCGTCATGGTGGTCTCCGGCAACCCCGCCGAGCGCGCGGGACTGCGCGAGGGAGACGTCATCCTCTCGATCGCCGGCCGCAAGATCCGCGGCTCGCAGAGCGACATCCTCACCAAGGTGATGGCCGCCGTCAATGAATCGGCTCCCGGCCCCTTCGGCGTGCGGTACCTGCGGGAAGGCCGGCCCGGCGTCGCGATGGTCTCGCCGCGCCGCGACCCGGACGGCACCTGGAAGGTCGGCATCCAGGTGACCGCGGACCTGAAGGAAGTCACGGAGCGGTTTCCGGTCGGACAGGCCTTCGTCGAGGGGTGGCGGCGCGTGCGGACGGACTTTCGGATGACCCTGGCGCTGCTCTCCCGGCTCTTCCGAGGCAAGGCGAGCGTCAAGACGATGTCGGGGCCCCTCGACATCGCGAAGTTCTCGGGCGCGGCGGCGCGGTCGGGAGCGATCCCGCTGGTGGCGCTGATGGCGGCGATCTCGCTCCAGCTCGGGATCTTCAACCTGCTCCCGATCCCGGTCTTGGACGGCGGGCACCTGTTTCTCCTGGGGCTCGAGGGGGCCGCGCGCCGCGACTTCTCCCTGCCCGTCAAGGAACGCATCCTGCAGGTCGGGTTCTTGATGATCCTCGCGCTCCTGACGGTGGTCCTCTACAACGACATCGCCAAGAACCTGCCCGCACGGTGGTGGCCCTTCTAGGACGGGAGACGGGAGACGGGAGACGGGAGACGAAAGATGAGTCGGGAGGCGGGAGACGGGAGACGGGAACGGGACACGAAAGATGAGACGGGAGACGGGAGACGAAAGATGAGTCGGGAGGCGGAAGACGTGAGACGGGAGACGAAAGAGAACCGCAACAGGCTTCGTCTTCCGTCTTCCGTCTACCGTCTCCCGGCCCGCTAGGCTCGGGGGCATGGCCGAGCCTCCTGCGGATCGTTCTCTTCGCGGCCGCGTCGTCGCCGGTGTGGCGGCGCTGGTGCTCCTGCTCGTTCTCGCCGTCGCGGCGCTGCGCCGGCCGGAGGGGGTCGCGGCCTCCACCGCGAAGGCGGCCCGTGCCGACCTGGTCGTGCCGATCCTCGCCGACGGGACGCTCGAGTCCGCGGAGGGGGGCGAGTTGCGCGCGCCCGGCCGGGCGACGGTCTCGGCGATCCGCGCGCGCGAGGGGGAGCGCGTGGACCGGGGGGCGGTGCTGGTCGAGCTCGAGAACGCGGCACTCTCGACCGCCGCGCGCGACGCACGGGCGGCGTCCTCCGAGCTCGAGTCGGAGCGCGCCGCGGCCGCGGCGGAGCTGGCGACCGCGGAGGCGGAAACGGCGCGGGCAAAGAAGACCTTCGAGGCGGACGGGAGGCTGCTCGCGCAGGGGGCCATCACGAGGTCCGCCTACGAGGCGGACGAGCACGCGCTCTCGGCCGCCTCCGAGCGGCTTCGCGCCGCCCGCGCCCGCCTGGACTCGCTGACGGGGTCGCGCCTGCCGCTGTCCGCCGATTCCGCGCGCGCCCTTTCCCGCCGCGCGGAGAAGCTGACGGTGCGCGCCCCGGCCGACGGGGTGGTCTACAACCTGCCGCGCAAGGTCGGGGAGGCCGTGGAGGAAGGACAGGTCGTCGCGAGTGTCGCCAATCCCGACCGCCTCCGCGTGCGGGTCCGTGTGGACCAGCCGGACCTGCCGCGCGTTCTGCCCGGGCAGCGCCTCGTCGTGACCTTCGACGGGCTTCCGGAGCGCCGGTGGGCCGGCCGGGTCACGCAGGTGTCGCCGGGGCTGCGCGAGGCGGGGGGCCGTCAGGTCGGCGAGGTGCTGGGGGAGATTGCGGACCCCACCTCCGAGCTTCCCCCCAACGCCTCCGTCAACGTGCAGGTCGTCGTGGCCGAGAAGAAGTCCGCCCTCGTCGTGCCGCGCGCCGCGCTCCAGCGCGACGGCGAGAAGCGCTTCGTCTGGCTGCTCGCCGATGGCCGGGCCCGGCGCCGGGAAGTCGCGGTCGGCCTGGTCGCTCCCAACGAGGTCGAGATCACCAGCGGTCTCCAGGAAGGAGAGACCGCGCTCCTGGCGGGAGCGGTCCCCTTCTCCGAGGGTCTGCGGGTCGCGGCGCGATAAGGCCGCGCCGATCCATGTTCAGCCGCGAGACCCTCGAGACCGCCCTCCACCGCTTCCGGACGCACCCGGTGCAGATGGGCCTGACCCTCGCCGGGCTCGTCGTGGGAACGGCGGCGATCATCCTCATCGTCGCGCTCGGGTTGACGGGCCGCGCGTTCGTGATGTCGCAGATCGAAGGCGTTGGCTCGCACCTGGTCTGGGCGGCCTACGAGGGCACGGTCACCTCGGGGGTCTCCCGCGCGCTCGAGGACCACATCACCGAGGCGGACGTGAAGGCGGTCACCTCGCGCGAGGACCTCTTTGCGGGTGTCACGCCGCTGACCGAGCTTCAGGGGACCGTCTCGGTCCTCTCCCACGCGGCCAACGTCGCCATCCTCGGAACGACGCCGAACTATCCCGCCGTGAAAAAGAACCTGACCATCCTGCGCGGCCGCTTTCTGGACGAGGAGGACCTCGTCGGCCGCGCGAAGGTCTGTGTGGTCAGCCGGACGCTCTACGAGGAGCTCTTCGGCAACGACGATGCGCCGGAGAAGGTGATCCGCACGCTCGGCATGAGCTTCGTCGTCGTGGGGGAGTTCGAGAAGCCCGTGGACACGATGGGGCAGGGCGAGGTCACCCCCCGCTCGATCTTCATTCCGATCACGGTGGCCTGGTTCTTCACGCCCACGCGGCGTGTGGACACCCTCTTCGCGGAGGTGCGGGAGTTCTCCGCCATCCCGCGCGCGGCCGAGACCATGGAGGAAATCCTGCGCGACCGCCACCACCAGGGCTCGGTCTTCCGGGTCAAGACCATGACGACCGTCATCCGGGTGGCCCGCGCGATCTCCTTCGGGCTGATCCTCGCCTTCATCCTGGCGGCGGCGGTCTCGGTCGTCGTGGGCGGGGTCGGGATCATGAACATCCTGCTCGCCTCGGTCGAGCAGCGCACGCGGGAGATCGGCCTGCGCATGTCGATCGGGGCCCGGCGCCGCGACATCCTTCAGCAGTTCCTGCTCGAAGCGCTGATGCTGGGCTTCCTCGGCGCCTCGGCGGGGGTCGCCGTGGGCCTGGGGCTTCCGCTCGCCGCCCGGCTCTTCTTGGATGGAGTCCGGATCGAGATCTCGCTTCTCTCCGCCGCGCTCGCCTTCGCGTTCTCCTGCGCCGTGGCCTTGCTCTTCGGCGTCGTCCCGGCCTACCGCGCCGCCAACCTGAACCCAACGGAGGCTCTGCACCATGAATGAGGCACTGATCCTTTCCGTTCTGCTCGCGGCCGCGCCCGCGGGCGAGTCCGCGGTCCACGTCCTGACG
>JBOGJK010000703.1:0-4439 GCA_050745345.1 Thermoanaerobaculia bacterium | reverse complement strand
TACCGGTACTGGTCCCGGTAGACCTTCTCCCAGCCGCGCGACGGGTATGCCGCGAGCGGGTTGTCCACCGCGACGGCCGGCTCGAGCAGGCGGAATCCGAACGCCTTCCGGGGGAGCGCGGCCGCGGCCCCCGCGGCGCCGGCGATCTGCGCGAACTGCCTGCGCGTGGTCTTCATCGGAATCCCTCCTCAGGCCATCCCGGGAACCAGCCGAATCGCGCCGGGCGATCCGGCGCTCTCGCAGGAGGCCAGGCAGATCCCGCACCCGTCGCAAAGGGCCGCCTCGACCCGGGGCCCGCCCCCGTTCCAGTCGACGGCGCCCGGGCGCGGACAGAGAGCGGCGCAGAGCCGGCAGTCGCTTCCCGACCACGCCGCGCACAGCTCGGGGCGGATCGCCGCCACCCTGCGCGCCCGGCGTGCCAGCCGGCGCAGCAGCTCACGGCGGGAGACCGGGGACCTCACAGCCACTGCCCCGCGCGGACGGCGTAGCCTTCCACGCATCGCTCGCACGCGCCCGCCTCGGCCCGCCAGGAGGGGAAGTCGCCGGCGATCAGCGCGGCGATGGGCTGGCGCTCCTCGCTGCCCCACACGGTCTCGACGCGCGACACGGGAAAGCCGCAGAGTGGGCAGGGCGATCCGGACACGAACGCCGCCGACGACGGCCGCGCGCCCGGCAGGAGCGCGTCGAGGAGGCTCTCGTTGTGGCAGGCCCAGAGCTTGAGCCGGGCGAAGGCCGGCCGGGGGCCGGACCAGAGCGTCTCGATGAGCCGCTCGGGCAGCTCCTCCGGGAGACTCCGGTACAGGACCCGCGCCTGCGCGAGGCGTTCCTCCCGCAGCCCGGAATACTCGGGGTGGCGGCGCGCGAGGCGGCCGTCCACAGACGTTCCCCACGACAGCCGCAAGCGGTCGCGCGCCAGGTTCTCGAACGCTCCCGGCCGGTCGGGCAGGAGCGCCCCGGGCGAGTAGCCGAACTCCGGGTCGAGCGTGTCCTCGACGGCCGAGAGCTCGCGGCGCAGGAACAACCGCAGATCCGCCGGCTCGAGAAAGAGAGGAGCGGGCAGAGCGATGCCGAGCTGCCGCAGCGCCGCCCCGCCCAGGTCGGCACCGGCGGATTCGCCGCGCTCGGCGGACTTCAGCCACACGGACTCGACGCAACGCAGAAGCGGGAATTCCGCGAACGCCGTGGCCACCGCCTGCTCGTAGCCCCAATCCGCGAAGAGCCGGCGGTACACCGATTCGAAATTGACGGCCCGGTCGGCCGGATCGGCGAACCCCGCGTAGACCGGCTCCAGCGCGGCGGAAAGCTCCTGCGCCCGCGCGCCGTCCCCCGAGACCCGCGCCCGGTCGGCGGCGAGGTCCACGACCCGCCGGCTCAACCGCGAGTCGACCAGCAACGTCGCGCGAAGGGCCGGGGTCGCGACCTGCATGGGCCTCCTACTTCGCCGTGAACGTGAACGACGCAGCCGCGGGCTTGCCGCCGGCGACCGTCACCTTCTGCTCCTGTGTGCCGAGCGACTCGTGCCAGGCGACCAGCGTGTACGTCCCCGGAGGGATGTCCTTCAGCTCGAACTTGCCCGACGCGTCGGTCACCGCGTAGTAGCGGTGCTCCACGACATGGATGTACGCCGACATCCATGTGTGCCCCGCGTCGCACTTGACGCGGACGAGGCCCGGCTTCTTCATCGTCTGCGGAATCTGCATGCCCGGGATCGGCAGGGCGACGTTGAAGATCGTGTCGCTGCCCATGAGGGCATGCACGTTGTGGAGGACGTCGTCGTTGTTGTGGATCGTCAGCTGCGAGCCGACCGGGACGACCGCGACGTGCGGCAGGAAGGTGCATCCCTTCTGGTCGAGTGGAGTCTTCACGGCCGCGTTCAAGGGTTTGCCTGCCGGGATGTCCTTCAGGTAGACGACGGCGTTGGCGAGCGCGCCCGCCTGGCCGACGACGACCGTCTCCGGCTGGTGCGTGGCGCGGCAAGCCTGCACGTCCTTGGAGACCTTCACCGGCGGCGGCAGCCTGGCGCCGGGTGCCGTCACGGTTCCGGAGATTGCCCCTCCCCCTGTGACCAGCGTGCCCGTGTAGGCGGTGGCGGAGCCGGCGAGGAGAAGCGTCGCGAGCGCGCTCGCGAGCGAGGTCGGCGGGCTCATGGTCCGCATGGGTCCTCCTCTGATGCCTCGAGTCTGCCCCCTCCCTTCGGCCGTCCTATGATTTGCGTCATGGCGGAGCCGATTTGGCCATCCCGCAGGGAATATCCACCGGCCGCCCGCCGCGCGGATTGATGCAGACGGATCAGGGCGGGCCGGCTCCGCGGGGTCCAGACTGCAGCCTATGGAGACCCCCGGAGGCGGCAGAAAGGCCGAGCCCGCCGGGGAGGCGGAACACCTGAGCCGCCCCGAGGCGATCGCGCAACTGCGCGCCAGGCTCAGGACCCTGACGGACGAGGAACACTGCATGTGCACCGCCGCAGCCCGGCTCGGCGTCTACTGCCGCGGCTTCGCCCGGCTCTCCGACGAAGACTTTCGTCGGCGCTTCTGGTGGATCGTGCGCACGCGACCCGGCGCCACGCGCCCCGAGCTGGAGAGGATCGTCAGCCTCTACCACCTCGGCCGACAGGAGGTCACCGGCACCGAGCTCTGCTGCGACGTCGAAACGCGCGAGCGAACCGGCTGCGACGGCTGGAACACGTTCGACAACGCGATGCTCGAAAGATTTTTCCTCGAGCTCGTCGGTCGGCCCGTCTCGATCGGTTGAGCCCCTGGCCGCGACGGGTCCGGGGGCTTTTCGCGAGCCGGCCGAGGGTTCGTCGCCGCGCACACTGGGGGCGCCCGCGACGTACGGATCGGGCAAGCGGCTCGCCCGCCCCGGCGCTCGGTGAGAAGCCTGTCCGAGTCATTCCCTGCTGCGCGGCGATGCTCTCACTGCGAGCGGAGTGCTCGACCGGTTGCGCGGCATCGCCCCGCTACGCTCCGCCCGGTCTGCGCTGCCGCTCTCGCATCGGCCTCGCCGCGCTCGCGACGGGCCTTCCTCGGACGCCCTGCTAGATCAGGTCGTGCTGGTACGCGAAGACGACCGCGGCGAGCTTGGTGTGAACGTCGAGCTTGTGGAGGATGTTCTGAATGTGGTTGCGCACCGTCACTGGCGCGATGAAGAGCTGCCTGGCGATCGCCGCCGTCGAAAGGCCCTGCGATAGGCAGCGGAGGATCTCCTTCTCCCGCGCGGTCAGCTCGATGGGCTGACCTTCCTGCGTCGTCATCGGCCAGAGCGGCTCCCGCACCTTCGCCTCCCCGGCCAGATGGCGCTCGAGGGGCGACGGCCCGTCCTTCGCCTGCCGCATCACGTGGACGACCGTCGAGAGGGCCGGGTGGTAGGAGGGGATCGCGAAGAGGGACACCTCGAACCACCGCGGCCCCTGCTTGGGGATCTCGATGGAGATCGGAAACCGCCGCACCGGGTCCTTCGGTTTCTCGCGGGCCTGATAGGCCACCGGACAGTTGCGGTAGCAGTAGACGTTGCCGTGCGCGTCCCGGCCGGCCAGGACGTCATAGCAGTGTTTGCCGAGAACGCTTCGCGCCGGGTGCCCGAGCAGCTCCTCGCACTTTCTGTTCCACAGGATGATGCGGTCGGCCGAGTCGATCGCGAAGACGGCCTCGCCGCTGCGGGCAATCCGGTCGAGGGCTTCGGAGGAGTAGGGCACCAGAAGTCTCCGTCGCCTACCTTAGCATCGCGCGGCCGGCCCGGCAAAGGGAGAAGGTGCGCGCCGCGGGCACGCGCATCGGAGGCGCGCTTACGCCGTCTTTCGCCGGCGGGGAGGCCTCACAACCGTCACGGGTCGCCGCGACACGAAGACCAGACGCAGGGCCACGCCGCCCAAGACCCACTCGGAGAGGGTATCCCGCCCCTCACTTCCGACGACGACCAGGTCCGCCCGGAGCCGGTCGGCCTCGCGGGAGATGGTCTCCGGGACGGGCGCGCCGGGGCGCGCCGCGACGAAGCGATACTGGACCTGGAGCCTCTGCCCCCGCACCAGGCGCGCCGCCGACTCCAGGATCTTCTCGGCCCGCTGCCGCAGGCCGTTGGAGGACGTCGTAGCGTCGCGCAATGCTTCGGGAGCGGGACGCGCGACCGTGAGAACGATCAGCTCGCTTTCCGGGTCCTGCCCCACGAGGCGGGCGGCAAACCGCAACGCGGCCGTGCCTCCCCGAGATCCGTCCGTTGCCGCGAGAACTCGCATGACCCCAGGGCAAGCTAACCCGGCGGCGCGGGGCGGAAATGATGCATTCGCACCAAAAGCGGCAGGCGACCCCGCCTACTTGCCCGCCGCCAGGGCCCCGGCCCAGGCCGCCAGGATCACGAGGAGCAGGCCCGGGATCGTCTGCAGCGCAACGCGCCGCCCGCCGGCCGCCGCGGCGGTCGCGGCCTTGGTCAGCGTGTTGGTCGTC
>JBOGJK010000702.1:0-3557 GCA_050745345.1 Thermoanaerobaculia bacterium | reverse complement strand
TCCCGCGCCTGCGGGAATTCGAAGGCGCGCCCCTTCCGGTGCCCCGACCGAGAGCGTTCTCGTCCGGCAGGTCTCCTGGCTTCCGGATCCTCCGCCGCCGGGCTCCTTCCCGGACGCGTGACCGCTTTTCCGATCGGGCGCGTCCAGTGGTTTCTGCCCGGGGCGTCCCCGGTGACAGTGGCGGGGGCCGCGCGGGATTTTCACCCGCTTCCCTTGGCCGGACGATGCAAAGAACGTCGATCAAGGGAGAACATAACAGAGCGAGGGCTCGGGCTTCAAGAACCCTTTCGTAAACCGTGAACCGGGAACCGAGAACCGACGGCCACGATTCACGGTTTACGGTTCACGGTTCACGTCCTCCGGCGGATACAATCCGCTGGCGAATGCCCGGCCCCGACTACACGCTCGATTTCGACCGGCTGCGCCGCGTCGGGTTCCCGGAGATCGTGCTGGCCGAGGGGAAGACGCCCGAGCAGGTAGCCGAGATCTGCCGGCAGCTCGCCCGCGCGCACGACGTGCTCGTCACGAGGCTGCCGCCCGAACGGTGGGAGGAGGTCGCAGCCCAGCCCTTGCCCGGCCGCGCCGACTACGACCCGCGCTCGGGCACCCTTCACCTTTCCGTCGGCAAGCCCATGCCGCGCGTGGAGGGGACGGTCTCGATCGTCACAGCGGGCACGACGGACTTCGTCGTGGCCGAGGAGGCTCACCGCACGCTCGACGACCTGGGCGTCACCTCCTCCCTCGTCCCGGACGTGGGGGTGGCGGGTCTGCTGCGCCTGCTCTCGCGCCTGGAGGAGATCGAGCGCGCGGATGTCGTCATCGCGGTGGCCGGCATGGAGGCCTCGCTCTTCTCGGTCATCGGGGGCCTCGTCGGGCGCCCCCTGATCGCGGTCCCCACCTCCCGCGGCTACGGCGCCGCCTTCGCCGGGCTCGCCTCGCTTCTCTCCGCCGTCAACTCCTGCGCCAACGGGGTCACGGTGGTGAACATCGACTCCGGGTACGCCGCCGCCATGGCGGCCTTCCGGATTCTTTCGGGAGGACCTCGCCGATGGGATCGAAAGACGGCCTCACCAACGCCCGACGCTACATCCACGAAGCCGCCAAGGGCGTCGACCGCCGCCGAAAAAAGGCGCTCCTCGGCAAGCCGACGACGCCCGTAAGAGTCCAGCGCGGGACGACGGTTGCGCAGTTGCTCGACTCCTACCGCGAGGCCTCCTTCCAGGCGCGGGCGCTCGGCAAATGCGCCGCGGTCTTCGAGGCGATGCTCCGGGACCGGCAGCGCCCGACGATCTTCCTGGGGATGGCCGGCTCGCTGATTGCCGCCGGCATGCGGCAGGTGATCGTGGACCTGATCGAAAAAAACATGGTAGACGTCGTCGTCTCGACCGGCGCGATCGTCTCGCAGGATCTCTACCAGGTGCGCGGCGGCCGGCACTACCACGGCGACGCGAACGCCGACGACAAGGAGCTGCGAGACCTCTACATCGACCGGCTCTACGACACCTTCATCGACGAGGAGAAGTACTGGAAGACGGACCTCTTCGTCTCGCGCTTTGCCGACTCCCTCGCCCCGCAGAGCCTCTCCTCCCGGGCCTTCCTCGCGAAGCTCGCCGAGGTGGCGCGCAAGGACCGGGGCTCGATCCTCGGGGCCTGCGCCCGAAACGGCGTGCCGCTCTTCGTCCCCGCCTTGAACGACTCCTCGATCGGCATCGGCTTGACCGAGCACTACCACCGCTTCCGGTCCAACGGCCGGAAGCCCTTCGAGATCAGCTCCATTCGCGACAACTACGAGCTGACCCAGATCGTGGTGCAGAGCACGGCGACGGCGGCCGTCTACGTCTCGGGCGGCGTGCCCAAGAACTACATCAACGACTCGATCGTGATGTCCTACATCTTCGGCATCGACACCGGCGGGCACCGCTACGCGCTGCAGATCACGACCGACGCGCCGCACTGGGGGGGCCTCGGCGGCTCGACCCTCTCGGAAGCGACCTCCTGGGGGAAAGTCTCGAAAAAGGCCACCCACGAGATGGCCTTCATCGAGACCTCGGTCGCGCTGCCGCTTCTCTACGGCTACGCGCTGCAGAAGGGCGCCGCGAAGGGGCGGAAGCGGCTGCGGTATCGCTGGGATGGCGACATCTTGAAGAAAGTCGAACGAGTCTAACCCGCCGTCCGGCGGGGAGACGCCGTGCCCAAAATCAGCCGCATCTTCGGGATCATCATCGCGATCTTCTATGCAGATCACGAGCCTCCGCACTTCCAGGTGGACGTCGCCAAGCTCGTGCCCTTCGAAGGGGTCTTTGCGCCGCTGCGGGACGCGGAACAGTTCCGTCAGGTCCGCGTTCATCCGGAGTTGGGCACGGTCTTCTGGCCCAATGGCGCGGACCTCTACCCCGAGGTTCTCTACGCGGTTGCAACCGGTACTCCGATCCACCTGACCGAGCCGGCGAAGACTCGCTGACGCGCCAGACAAGAACGCCCCGGGCGACCGGCGCGTTTCTCTTCTCTGCCGGTCGGCTTCTTACAGCACTTCGCCCTTCAGAGGCAGCTCGATGACCGCCTTCTCCTTGTCGGTCGTGTAGAGCTTGACGGTCCCCTCGAGCACGCCCTTCTTGACCTTCTCGCCTGCCTTGACGACGACCGTGTAGGAGACCCCCTCCTGGGTCGGCACGACATCGGTCTGGAAGCCGGGCACGGAGACCTCGGCCTTCGTGACTTTGATGGGCGTGTTCGGCTTGTTGTTGGTCACGATGATGTTGCGGGTGATGGCGTCCTTGCCCGCGGTGAAGTTGCCGAAGTTGACCAGGGCCGGAGTCACCGAGACGCGGGAGCGCACGTAGCCGGACACCGGGATCTCCACGGTCGGCTGCTGCGGAACGCCGGTCGTGATTCGGATCGGGGCGTTCAACAGCCCCTCGGGAGCCTCCGCGGTCACCGAGACGCGCAGCTTGTACTGGTCGCCCGGGCGCCCGGCGATCTTGTCCTTCTCGCCCGCGGGGATCAGCTCCGCCTTGACGTACGGCTGCGCGGTCTCCGCGATCATCGGCTTGAACGTCTTCTCCTCCGAGACGAGGACGACATCCTGCGCCGCGCTGTCGCCCTTGACGACCGAGAAGCGCACATAGCCGGTCGGCATCACGTCGACGAACGGTTTCACGATCGCCTTGATGAAGAGGTTCAGCTGCGGACGCTCTGGGTCGTTCGAGACGAGCAGGATCGATTTGGAGATGGGCCCCGAGAAGTTCTTGGTGTCTACCGAGGAGGTCAGCTTGCCTTCGCTCCCCGGCTTGATCAGCTTGTCGAAGGAGGCCACGGTGCAGCCGCAGCTCGGGCGGGCGTCGGAGATGACCAGGTCGGACGCTCCGTTGTTCTTGATCACGAAGGTCGCGTCGACCATGGCCCCCTTGGCCACGGTGCCGGCGTCCTTGGTCTCCGGGACGACCTCGATCTTTGGCCCCGCGACGGCACTTCCTTTGGCAGGGGGCGCGGGCGCTTTCTCCTGCGCGAAAGCCAGCACGGCCCCGGCGAGAAAGGCCGCCAGCGCCAGGACGGCAGAT
>JBOGJK010000701.1:0-2996 GCA_050745345.1 Thermoanaerobaculia bacterium | reverse complement strand
GACCCGCGCGCCCCTCGTAGATCGCGGAGTCCTCGGGCAGGCGGAAGCGGCGCGACGTGTCGCGCGCGCGGTCGTACGCGACGTACTTGGGACGCAGGCGGATCTGGCCTTCGACCGGAAGGAAGCCTCCGATCTTCGGAGTGCGGAGGTAGGAGGCAAGCGTCGCCGCGGCCGAGTGGCCGGAGAAGGACTCCTCGTTTTCGAAGCGGCCGTTCCGGAACTCGGTGTGGCCGTCGGCGTAGAGCCCGCCGCCGAGACCGACGCCGATCGCGCTGGCCGAGAGGGGCCAGCGGTCGCGGATCAGCTCCGCCGTCACGTAGACCGGCGCGATGGCCATGCGCAGGTAGAGGTCCTGATCGAGGAAGTGCGGCCGGGTGAGAAGAAGGTAGGGGTAGCCCGTCACCGGGCCGTTGCCCCGCGTGGGAGCCTCGGCGCCGATCTCGAAATACGTCCGGCTCTCGGCGTCGACCAGGGTGAAGGGGGTCGCGACGCGGGCGCCGACCTGGGCGGAGGCGGCGTCGATGCGACCGGCGACCTGGGCGGAGGCGGTGTCGATGCGGGCCGCGAGCAGAGGCACGACGAGCAGGATCAGGATAATCCCGCGAGACCGCTCCATTGCCCAGATCATAATGGCCCGTTGCCCGGGCGCCGCGGTATTTTATGGGATGGAAAAACCCGATGATTGACGCTTCGGCCGCTCTCGAACAGCTCTGGAAACAGGCGTCCGGCGATCCGACCGCACTCGAGCGAACCGCGCTCATGGGCGCCGATCCGATTCTCCCAACCGACTTCAAGATCGGGGCCGCGGCCTCCGCGGTGATCGCGGCGACGGCGCTCGCCGCCACCGAGCTATGGCGTCTCAGGACCGGGCGCGGTCAATCAGTGTCCGTGGACCTGCGCGCCGCGGTCGCCGCCTTCCGCAGCGAACGCTACCTGCGCGTGGACGGGCAGGTCCCGCCCGATCCGCGGGGCGGGATCTTCGGTTTCTACCGGACCGGCGACGGCCGCTGGGTCCAGCTCCACGGCGCCCTTCCGCATCATCGCGAGGGCATCGTGAGCTTCCTCGGCTGCGAAGGCACGCGGGAGGCCGCGGCCGCTGCGGTGGAAAAGTGGAACGCGGAAAAACTCGAGGAGGCGCTGGCGGCGGCGGGCATGCCCGCGGGGATGGTTCGCTCTCGCGCGGAATGGCAGGCCCATGCTCAAGGCCGGGCGGTGGCCGCGCTGCCTCTATTCGAGATCGTCAGGATCGGCGACTCGCGGCCGGAGCCTGGTGGCGACGGCGGGCGCCCGCTTTCCGGGGTCCGCGTGCTCGACCTCACGCGCGTGATCGCCGGCCCGGTGTGCGGGCGCACCCTGGCGTCGTACGGGGCGGAGGTGATGCTCGTCACGGGCGCTCATCTGCCGAACATGCCCCGGCTCGTGATGGACACGGGCCTTGGCAAGCTCTCGGCGTCGCTCGATCTGCGACGGGCGGAGGACGCCGAGCGGCTCCGGCAGCTCATCGGTCGGTGCGACGTGTTCTGCCAGTCCTACCGGCCCGGGGCGCTCGCCCGGCACGGCTTCTCACCGGAGGACGTCGCGCGCATCCGGCCCGGCGTCGTCTACGTCACGCTCTCGGCCTACGGCCACGCCGGGCCATGGCGCGAGCGGCGAGGCTTCGAGACGTTGATCCAGTCGGTGACCGGTATGGCGCACGAACAAGGCTTCGGTGCCGGCCTCGACCGCCCGGAGCACCTCCCCGCCCAGGTCGTCGACCACGGTACCGGGTATCTCGCGGCCTTCGGCGCCTCGATCGCCCTGGCGCGCCGCGCGCGCGAAGGAGGGAGCTATCTCGTGCGCGTGTCGCTCGCCCAGACGGGACGCTGGGTCGATGCACTCGGCCGCGTGAACGGTCGGCGGACTCCCGAACTCACCCTGGGGGACGTCGACGATCTGCTGACCGATTCCGACACGCGGTTCGGCCGGCTCCGCCACGTCGTCCCGGCGGCGCGCCTGTCCGAGACTCCGGCCTTCTGGTCTCGTCCAGCGGTTCCGCTCGGGACGCACGCGGCGGTGTGGCCTGCCTGACCTCACGCCTCGCCGTCTCAGCCGATCTTGATGCCGAACACCTGCTGCAAGAAGGTCGCGGTTGACCCTCGCGGCTCAATGGCCGACGGACACGGCGGCGAGCCTTCCGGCCGGCGCCGCCGCGGCCGCGGCAGCCTTCTGGAAGTCGGCCTCGCTGAACCCATAGAGGTGGGCGCCCCCCGCGAAGATCTGCGCGGCGATGTCGCGGGGGACGCTCTTGAGGAGATTGCTCGCGACGTTGGGGAAGTTGGAGTCGAAGTGCGGGTAGTCCGTCGAGACGCACATCCGATCGGCGCCGATGAGCCGGGCCGTGGCCTCGATCTCCGGCTCGCTCCCCTCCACCGCGGCCCAGCAGTTGCGCCGGAAGTACTCCTTGGGAGTGAGGGAGAGGTAGGGCGCGTGCGAGTCGCGGTACTGGGGATAGTCCCACTCGATGCGGGTCAGGAGTCCGGGCGCCCAGGAGTTCTGGGCTTCGAGGAAGCCGACCCGGAGCCGAGGATGGAACTCGAACACTCCCCCGATGATCATCGCGACCAAGGCCTGCTGCATTTCGATCCAGTGGCTGGCGACGTGACGGTAGAACCGATTCTCGCCGTACAGCACGTTCATGTGGGAGTACCAGGCGCCCGTGCCCTCGTGAAATCCCCAGGTCACGTCCAGCTCTTCGTGCAAGGCGTAGAGGGGCTCCCAGTAGTTCGAGTGCCAGTAGTGACCGTTCACGAGATTCGGGCGAATGAAGGACCCGACGGCCCCGAGCTCCCGGACGCACCGAAGCAGCTCGCGGCCGGCCAGGTGCGCGTCATGCAGGGGCAGCATGGCGACGAACTTCAATCGCTCGGGGCTGTACCGGCAGAACTCGTGAATCCAGTTGTTGTACGCCTGGCAGAGTGCCTGGGAGAGCCGGGGATCCAGGTTGTCCCGGGCGAGGA
>JBOGJK010000700.1:0-3041 GCA_050745345.1 Thermoanaerobaculia bacterium | reverse complement strand
CTGCACCGGCTCGAAGGGCCTCGCGGCGTGGCGGAGGTCGTAGTACAGCTCGCCGGCTTCGAGATACCCGCCGCGGCCTGGGAGGCGAGCGTCCTTCCGGCGAGGGTGCGCGGCTACCGGCGCGAGTGGCTGGACCAACTGACGTTCTCCGGCGAGGTGACGTGGGGGCGGCTGTGGGGCGCCGGCTCCGGCCCGATCCGAAAGACGCCGATCTGCCTGCTGATGCGAGCGGACCTGCACGAGTGGGCGTCGCTCGCGGCGCAGACGGCGTCGCGGGAGCCCTCGACGCCGGCGCTCGAGGTCCATGAGGCGCTCGCCCTGCGCGGCGCGATGTTCCTCCAGGAGCTCGGCCGCGCGACGAAGCTCCTGCCTGTCGTCGTCGAGGATGGCCTGTCGGAGCTCGTGGCTCTGGGCCGCGTGACGTGCGACTCGTTTGCCGGGCTGCGGTGGCTTTTCGCCGCGCCCTGGAGGCGGCGGGGGAGAGAGCCGGCGGCGGGGCGATGGAGCCTGCTGCCGCGCGAGTCCGCGTCTGCCGAAAGCGGCAAGTCGAGAAGAGACCCCGTGGAGTTCGTCGCCCGGAAGCTGCTCGCGCGGACCGGCGTCGTCTTCCGCAAGACGCTCGCGCGCGAAAAGCAGCCGCTGCCGTGGCGCGACGTCGCGCGCGCGCTCCGGACGATGGAGGCCCGGGGGGAAGTCCGCGGCGGACGATTCGTCGGCGGCTTCGACGGGGAGCAATACGCCCTGCCCGAGGCGGTGACCCTCCTGCGCTCCGTCCGGAGGCGCGCCGGCTCGGCCGACGGCGAGACGCCGGTGACCGTGTCGGCGGCCGATCCTCTGAATTTCCGCGGGATCTTGACCCCGGATGAGCGGATCGCCCCGACCACCCGGCAGCAGGTCCGCGTAGCCTAGGCCAGGTCCCGGCCCGGATCGAAGACGGACGCGCCTCGCTCGTTGCGAGCCGGTCTCAGGCCTTCCTCTCGCTCCAGGTCTTCTTCGTGTTGCGGATCTCTTCGAGGAAGGCCGGTGAGGTGTCCGGTACGGCGGCCTCGAGCGCTTTGTCCAGCTCGGCAACCGCCTCCCGAGTCTTTCCGGTCGCCTCGAGCAGCCGCGCTTTCGCGTAATGGCCCTGCGGCGTCCGCTTGATCGCCAGCGCCTTGTCGAGCCAGGCGGCCGCTTCGTCCATGGAGAGCTTGTTCTGGAGGAGGTAGTTGGCCCCCCGATAGAGCGTCTGCCAGTCGTCGGGCTTGGCCTTCGCCACGCTCTCGCGCAGCATCCCGACGACCTTCACGTCCGTGTCGGTCTGGTTCTTGATCGTGAAGGGGACCTGGAGGTTTTCCCACGACAGCACGACGCGCGCGGAGTTGGCCGTCAGGTCCTCGAACAGGAAGGACATCCACTCGTTCGGCTGTCCGGGGCCCGGCGTCAGTTTCACGCGAACGGCGTCCTGCTCCGGCTTGTAGCTGTACGAGCCCCACTGGTTCGCTTCCTTGTTGACGATCAGCGTCCACTCCTTTTCGCCCGGGATCGTGTGGAGCGAGTACGTCCCCGCGGGCAGAGGCTGCCCTTCGACGAGGACGTCTTCCGAGAACTGGATCGTGGTGGCGGCATTGGCGCCCGTGCGCCAGACTTTCCCGTAGGGGACGAGCTCTCCCCAGATCTTGCGCCCCTTCACGCCCGGCCGGCTGAAGGTGATCGTCACGTCGTTGACGCCGACCGTCTGTTTGATCGAGGCGGCGGGGCTGACCTGCGGCAGCCGCACGGGCTGCGGCTGCTGGCCGAGCGCCGGGGCGGCGAAGACGGCGGCGAGAATCGCGGATTTCCATGGTTTGTGCATCGTGTTTTCCTCCACTCGATTTCGATGGGACGTCAAGGATACCTTGCCGCTTCAGGCCTCTTGGTAGAGCCAGGCGCCCACGAGCACCGCCACGATCACCTCCCCGAGCGACCAGGCCGTCGAGATCGCCATCAGCTTCGCCGGAAAAAGGCCGAGGCACGTCATCGCGATCGCGAACGTCACCGTGGTGAAGGCCCAGACGGCGAGGGCGGCGCGGACGGCGGTTGCTCGCCCCGGTCCGTAGCGCGGCCGGATCGCGGCATACAGCCAGATCGACAGGATCCCCACCACGAGACTCCACAGGATGGGAAGGAACATGGCGACGTTCGCCTCCATGCGCACGTTCAGGGCCTGCATGGCCGCTTCGTAATCCTTTTTCATGAGGAAGCCGAAGAGACCTTCTCCCAGGTTGACGATGACGGCGGCCACGACTCCGCCGAGCACGACCCGACCAATGTTGATCCGGCCCATGCGACTCTCCTTGCCCGCTGCGGGCGATTTGCGAGCACGCTATCAGAAGAGCGCCACCAGTTAGAATGGCCCTCTCGACCTTGGCGAAATCCGCGCAGCGAACCCCCGGTGACGCAGCTGTCCGTCGGGCGCGGGAGTCCGACGCCGAAAGCATCTGGCGGGTCCACACCGATTCGATCCGCGCCCTCTGCGCGGAGCGATATCGTCCGGACGAGATCGAGGCCTGGGTCGAGTTCCGGTCGCCGGAGTCGTACCGCGAGGCGAACGACTCCCGCGCCCTCTTCGTCGCGGAGTGGCAGGGAGCTGTCATTGGCTTCGGCCAGCTCGACGTCGGGCGCGGGGAGATCGAGGCGTGCTACGTCGCTCCGGAGGCGGTCGGCGGCGGGATCGGCTCCGCCCTCCTGGCCGCGATGGAGGATGAGGCCCGCCGTAGGGAGTGCCCGCGCGTGCGGTTGAACTCGACGCTGAACGCCGAGCCGTTCTACGCGCGCCGGGGATACCGGTGGCTCGGGCGGGCGCGACACCGCCTCCGCGAGGGCGTCGAGCTCGACTGCGTCCGCATGGAGAAGCCGCTCCGGTGAGCGCGCTCGGCCTCGACCCGCTGACCTTCCGATACTGGCTCCTCGGGCTCGCTCAGGCCGCGCACTCGATGGAGGAGACCCGCATGCGGCTCTACGACTTCTTCTGGACCGCGACAGGACGGCTCCACGAGATCTTCCCCGCGGTCGAGCAGGTG
>JBOGJK010000699.1:0-2639 GCA_050745345.1 Thermoanaerobaculia bacterium | reverse complement strand
GCGGCGGGCGTAGACGGGGTTCATCGCCGGGAAGTCCTCGGGTCGGGTCAGGTAGACGGTGGTCTTCACGACGTCGGCAAACGTAAGTCCCGACTTACGGAGCACGGCCTCCAAGTTGTCGAAGATCCGCTCGGTCGAGGCCTCGACCCCGCCCTCCACGAGCTCTCCGGTCGAAGGATCGAGCGGTATCTGTCCCGAGGCGAAGAGAAACCCCCCCGCGGCGACGGCCTGCGAGTAGGGGCCGATCGCCTTCGGCGCGCCGTCCGTTGCGATGAATTGCATGGAGGGAGTCTATCCGGGTGAACCGTGGAGCGTAAACCGTGAACCGGGAACCGAAGGTGAACCAGGCTCGGTTTACGGTTTACGGTTTACCGTTTACGGTTTACGGTTTACGGTTCACGGTTCACGATTCTCGCCCTCGAGAATCGCGATGTACGGGAGATTCCGGTAGTTCTCCGCGTAGTCGAGGCCGTACCCCACGACGAAATGGTTGCCGATCGTAAAGCCCAGGTAGTCGACCGGGATCGCGGAGTTGCCGTGGATCCGCTTCTTCAGGAGGGAGCAGATCTTGACCGACTTCGGCCGGCGGGTGCCGAGGATCTGCACGATCTTCTCGAGCGTGCGGCCGGTGTCCACGATGTCCTCCACGATCAGGATCTCCCTTCCGGCCACGTCCGTCGTCAGGTCGCGCTGGAGCTGCACGTTGCCCGACGACCGGGTCCCCTTGCCGTAGGAGGACACCTGCAGGAAATCGACGTCGACGGGGGTCTTGAGCCGCTTGGCGAGGTCGCACAGGAAGAAGACCGAGCCCTTGAGGATCCCGACGAGCAGCAGCGGCCGCCCCTTCTGGTCGCGATCGATCCGGGAGGCCAGGCGCGCGATTCCGGCCTGGAGGGCTTCCGCGTCGATGAGAGTTCTGCCTAGGCGCATTCACCTACCCGGCCCGGATCGGCCCGCGCGGCGCTACAATGGCCACACACAAGATACCGCTGCGATGTCCGTCGAAAAGCTGCAGCTCCTCCACGAAGACTATATCCGGCTGACGGAGCGGTTCAAGGCCCTCTGGACGTTCCAGCAGTTCCTGCGCGGCATCGTCAAGACCTTCTCCGCGCCGGGGCCCGAGCACGCGGCGGACTTCAACGGGCTCTACGAGGAGGTCAAGGCGGTCGGAGCAAACCTCTCCGGCCTGCCGCCGGAGACCGCCTCGAGGCGGATGCAGCAGCTCTTCGCGCGGCTCGACGCCGTCTCGGGCGAGCTGCGCGAGTCGGACCGGCGGATCTCTCCCTCGCTGGTGCGCCGCTTCTTCGACCGGATCCGGCCGCAGGACGAGAAGATCGCTTTCTACCTGCTGCGCTACTACTTCTCGCAGCCGGACGTGGACGAGGACGTCATCGACAAGGTCGACTTCCTGGCGACGGTGGCGGCGACGGGACGTCCCGAGCCCGACGCGACGGCGTCGCGCCCCCGCAGTGCGATCCGTAAGTTGTTCGAGTCCGTCACGACGGCGTCCGTCTGGCCCCGCATCGAGGCCGGGATGACGCCGGCGATCGTGCGGGCTTTCGACGAGCTGGCTTCCGATGTCACGCAGGCCCGGGAGTTCGAGCAGCTCCTGACGGAGCGGTTGCTCAACAACGCCCGAACGATGAAGCGCCGCGTCGCGACGGGGCTGGCGGACCCGGACATCCTGACCGCGGTCGCCTGGTGCAACCTGACGACGCGCTCGGTCTTCCACCGCCTGTACGAGAAGGAGGAGCGGCGGCTCGACGAGGCGACAGGACGGATCGCCGACCTCGAGCGGGAGTTGACGCGCGGGGGAGAGGACGCGGCCGCGCCGCAGGAGTTCCGCCGGTTCCGCGAGTCGCGCGTTCGGTTCGACCGGTTGGCGACGGAAAGGAACCTGCGGGCGCAGCACATCATGGAGCTCAAGCTCGCCATCGGGGAGGTTCTCGAGAAGTTCGACATCTCGGGGCTGGAGGCCGAGGACATCGACGAGGCCCTGGAGCTCGTCGAGGAGGTTGACGCGTCCTCCGAGGACGAGGGCTTCTGGAAGCCCTGCCTGAACCGGGTCCTGGGTCCCGTCGAGCGGGCGGAGAGGGGGGGCGCCGGGCCCGCGGGAGGGCTGGCCCCGCTCCGGCTCGAAACCTGGGAGCTTGCCGCCGCGCGGCGCACGCTCGAGCACGGCGAGGCGCCCACGGACGCCGACCGCACGTACCTGCGCGCGGCCGCCCTGCGCGTGCGTGCCGAGGAGGAGGCCGAGGCGCTGCGACGGCTGCCGGAAGGCGCTCCCGCGGTGGAGGCCCTGCGGGCCGCGCGCGGCACGCTCGCCCGATGCGAGCCGATCGAGGCGGCGCTCGAGCAGATGTCGTCGGAGAGCCACCGGTTCGAGGAGGCGCACTCGTGGGACCGCACGCGCCACCGCCTGCGTCAGGCGAGCGCGGCGCTCTGGCTGGAGGTCGACCGCCTCTCCTAGCAGCCCGTGGAAAAATGGATGCGGGCGTCGCGTCCGGCCTTTTGCATTTCGCGGCGCCCAACTTCGTGCGGAGTTCCTGCTCTTTTCCTCTTTCCGACGCCGCGAGCAAAAGGCCGGCCGCCCCAAGGGGTTGCGGCGGCGCGGGGCCGCCTGCGGCGTTGCCGCTCCT
>JBOGJK010000698.1:0-8494 GCA_050745345.1 Thermoanaerobaculia bacterium | reverse complement strand
GCCCGGTCCCGGCCCAGGACACCCTGATCGAGAGCTCCCAGCAGTTCGTCTTCGTCGGCCAGGCTCTGGTCTCCCAGCCGCTCTCGCAGCAGTTCAAGATCGGCCTCGGCGTTCGCGCCCGCAAGCTGGGGGAGGAGATCGCGCAGGAGCGGCTCCGCGGGGAGCGCCAGTCGGTCGCCGGCCAGGTGCGCGAGACCTACTATGCTCTGCTGAGAGGAGAGAGCACGCTGGAGGCCGCGCGCGAGGGGCTTGCGGCCGCCCGCGAGATCGAGCGCGTGTTCGGCGAGCGGCTCGAAACGGGAGCCGTGCTCGAGGCGGATCTGCTCGAGACGAAGGCGCGCCGCGCGCGCGCCGAGTATGAAGAGCTCGCCGCCGGAAACGCCCTGGACGCCCTGAAGGAGCAGATGAACCGCCTCCTCGCGCGCCCGATCGGAACGGACTTTCGCGTCGCCTCCGTCCCCGGTCCCACTCTGTCCGAGGCGGACCTGGAGGCGGCCCGCCACCGCGCTCTCGAGCGCCAGCCGCGGCTGCGGGCGGCGCGCTTGCAGGTCTCGCAGGCGGACTACGATTGGAAGCTCCAGAAAGCGCAGTGGATCCCGGACCTGTCGCTCGCCCTGCTCTACATCCGCACCGAAAACTTCGACAGCTTCATCCCGAAGCAATTCTTCGGGTTCGGGCTGCTTCTCCAGTGGGAAGTCTTCGACGGCGGGCGCCGGAGCCGCCTCGAGGCCGTGAAGGAGAAGACGCTGCGGCAGGCGGCCAACGCCGCGACCGAGAGCGAGGCCGCGGCCCTCGTCGAGGTCGGGCGGATCCACCGGCAACTGGAGGAAGCGCTGCGCTACGTCGAGGCGGCGGAGGCCGGCCGGGCGGCCGCGAGGGAGCGCCTGCGGATCTCGCGCGACCGCTACGCGGCCGAGGCCGCGCCGGCCGCGGAGCTGCTCGAAGCCCAGGCCCGTCAGTCCGACGCCGACCGTCGATACCAGGAGGCCGTGGCCACGTTCTGGGCGGCGCGGGCCGCGTACGACCGCGCCGTTGGAGAGGAGCCATGAGAGGCCGGGGACGGGTCCCGGTCGGGGTGGCGCGACGCGCGATCGCCGTGATGCTTGCCGCCGGGACCGCGGCCGGCGGCTGCCGCCGCGAGAAGGGGAGCACCATCCAACCCGTGCCGGTCCGCGTCGCCCCGGCGGAGCCGGCCGGCAGTGTCGCGGGAGTGCGCTACTCGGCCAACATCCGGCCGCGCGAGCAGGTGGCCCTCGCCTTCAAGAGCGGCGGCTACGTGCGCGAGATTCTGAAGGCGCGCGGCGCCGACGGAAACCTCCACAGCGTGCAGCAGGGGGACGCCGTCGCCCGCGGAACCGTCCTGGCCCGCGTGCGCGAGACCGACTACCGCGAGCGGGTCAACCAGGCGCAGGCGGCGCTGCAGGAGGCGGAGGCGGCGCTGGAGAAGCAGCGGCTCGACTTCGAGCGCGCGCAGAAGCTCTTCTCTTCCAAGAGCCTCGCCCGAGCCGACTTCGACGGGGCGCGCGCCGCCTTCGAGGGCGCGCGGGCGCGCGTCTCGGGGATGCGAGCGCAGCTCGACGCCGCCCGGATCGCGCTCGCCGATTGCGCGCTGGTCGCGCCGATGGACGCCATCGTTCTCGCACGCCACGTCGAGGAGGGTTCGCTCGTCGGCTCCGGGACGGTCGGTTTCACGCTCGCCGATACGACCGCCGTCAAGGCGATCTTCGGCGTGCCGGACACGATCGTGCGCAACCTGAAGATCGGCACACCGCTGACGCTGTCGGTCGAGGCGGTCCCCGGCGTCCGGCTCCCCGGCCGTATCACGGCGATCGCCGCCTCGGCGGAGACGCAGAGCCGCGTCTTCGACGTGGAGGTCACGATCCCCAACGCGGAGGGACGGCTGCGGGCCGGGATGATCGCCTCCGTCGAGACGCCGCGGGAGTACCCGGGCGGCCGGGCCGCGGCGGCCTTACCCGCCGTACCCTTGACGGCGATTCTCAAGTCGCCGTCGAATCCGAGAGGCTTCGCCGTCTTCGTCCTCGGCGAGACCGCGGGGCAGCCCGTCGCCCGGGTCCGCGAGGTCGAGCTCGGCGGAATCGTGGACAACCGGATCGCCGTCACCTCCGGCCTCGCCGTGGGCGAGCGCGTGATCGTGACCGGTACCACCATCGTGACGGACGGCTCGGCGGTCCGCGTGATCCCGTGACGCCATGACACCCCACAAGGACGAGGAGATCCTCCGGACGACCCACAACACGGCGCGCTTCTTCACGGAGCAGCGCCACATCGCGTGGGTGCTGCTCATCGGCACGCTCCTCTGGGGCGTCTTCGGCTATTTCTCGATGCCGCAGCGCAAGGACCCGGACATCACGATCCGCGAAGCGGTCGCGGTGTGCCCCTGGCCGGGAGCGCCGGCCGAGAAGGTCGAGCAGCTCGTGACGCGCCGGATCGAGGCGAGGATGGCGGAGAACTCCAGGGTCGAGGAGATCCGCTCCATGACCCGCACCGGTGTCGCCGTCGTGTTCGTCAAGATGGCCGAAGGCACCAAGGACCCGCGCAAGGAGTTCGACGACATCAAGTTGAAGCTCGACGCGATCCGGGACCTGCCGGAAGGCGCCGGGCCCATCCGGTTTCGCAAGGACTTCGGGGACACGGCCGCGCTGATGCTCACGGTGGCGAGCCCCCGCACGGGCGCAGTCGAGATCGCCCTGCGGGCCCGGGACGTGCGCCGCGCGATCGAAGAGGCGCGGGCCGGTCTGCCGGCCGGCCCGCCCGCGCGCGTGACCTTCGTCTACTGCTATCCGCGGTCGCTTTCCCCCGAGGTCGTCCGGCGGGGGTTCTCGCTCTTTGTGGAGTGGGCCGCCGCCCGGGGGCTGGTCCGGGACGTGCGCGTGCTGGAGGGGTCGGGCTTCGCGGCCGCCGACGCCCAATCGCAACACGAGGACGCGGTGCTGCTCTCCGCCGCCCGCAGGTTCCTTTCGGAGGAGATCAACGCCGCCGAGCTCCACCCCGACGGCTGGCGCCCGGCCATCGTGCGCGACCCGAAGGACACGGAGCCCGTCCTCGCGGCCGCCGCCGGCGACCGATACACCTACCGGGAGCTCGACGACTTCACCGATCTGGTCGCGCGCACCCTCCAGACCGTCCCGCTGGTCTCGAAGGTGGAAAGGGCGGGGATCCGCCCGGAGCGCGTCTTCCTCGAATATTCCCAGGGCCGGCTGGCCGCCTACGGTATCCGGCCCGCCGTGCTGCCGCAGATCCTGGGCGCCCGCAACATCACGGCTTCGGGAGGCATCCTCGAGGTCGGCGGCAAGAACATCTCGATCGACCCCTCGGGGGAGTTTGCCAGCGAGAAAGAGATCGGCGACGTGGTGGTCGCTGCCTCCCCCTCGGGCTCCCCCCTCTACCTGCGCGACCTGGTCAGCGTCATCCGTTCCTACGACACCCCGCCGCAATACTTGAACTTCTTCACGCGCCAGGACCATGAGGGCCGCTGGAGGCGCCACCGGGCGGTGACCCTCTCGGTCCAGATGCGCGCCGGCGGGCAGATCGGCGAGTTCGGGCGGGGGGTCGACACGGCGCTGGCGGAGCTGGCGACGCGCCTGCCCGAAGACCTGATCCTGGCCCGCACTTCCGACCAGCCGCTGCAGGTCGAGGAAAACGTCCACCTCTTCATGAACAGCCTCTACGAGGCGATCGCTCTGGTCGTTCTCGTGTCGCTTCTCGGCTTCTGGGAGTGGCGCTCGGCCTTGCTGATGGCGATCGCGATCCCGCTCACCCTGGCGATGACCTTCGGCATGATGCACCTCGCCGGCATCGACCTCCAGCAGGTCTCGATCGCCTCGCTGATCATCGCGCTCGGGCTGCTGGTCGACGACCCGGTCGTGGCGGGGGACGCGATCAAGCGGGACCTCGCCCTCGGGCATCCCCCGCTTGCGGCCGCCTGGCTCGGGCCCACCAAGCTCGCGACGGCGATCCTCTTCGCCACCGTGACCAACATCGTCGCGTACCTCCCGTTCCTGCTCCTGAAGGGGGATACGGGCAACTTCCTCTACTCGCTCCCGATCGTCATCGGCTGCTCGCTGGTGGCCTCGCGCCTGGTCTCGATGACGTTCATTCCGCTGCTGGGCTACTACCTGCTGCGGCCGAAGGCGGAGAAGCCGCTCGAGGAGCGTCGCAAGACGGGATTCGCGGCCTGGTACTACCGCGTCGGGTCGGCGGCGATCGCCCACCGCTGGAAGGTGCTGGCCGGCTCGCTCGCCCTGCTGGCCGCGGGAGGCTTGCTCTTCCGGGGCCTCCGGCAGGAGTTCTTCCCGAAGGACCTTCAGTATCTCTCCTTCATCGACGTCTGGCTTCCGGAGGACGCGCCGTTTTCGGCGACGGCCGAGACGGCGGAGCGCGTGGAGCGGATCGTCCGCGAGGTGGCGGAGGAGTACGGGCGCGAGCTCTCGAGGGCGACGGGGAAACCCGTGCCCGTGCTCGAGTCGCTGACGACCTTCGTCGGCGGAGGCGGGCCCCGGTTCTGGGTCTCGGTGCCTCCGGAGATCACGCAGTTGAACTACGCGCAGATCCTGATCCAGGTCAAGGACAAGCACTTCACGAGCAGGCTGGTCGGGCCTCTCCAAGCGGCCATTTCGGAGAAGGTGGCCGGGGCCCGGGTCGACGTGCGGCAGCTCGAGACGAGCGCCCCCGTCGGGATCCCCGTTTCGATCCGGATCTCCGGCGAGGACATCCCGACCCTGCGCGCACTGGCCGCGCGGCTCGAGAAGATTCTGCGCGAGACCCCGCACGCGGCCCGCGTGCGAAACGATTGGGGCGCGGAAAGCTTCTCCGTTCGCCTGAAGATCGACCCGGACCGGGCCAACCTTTCGGGGGTCACCAACCTGGACGTGGCGCTCGCCTCGGCCGCCGGCATCAACGGCGCCCAGGTCGCGACCCTGCGCGAGGGGGACAAGCAGATCCCGATCGTCGTGCGTCTGCGGATGGAGGAGCGGGCGCAGCTGCAGGACATGAAGGACCTCTACGTCTACTCCTCGACGGGAACCGGGCGCGTGCCGCTCGGCCTGATCTCCAAGCTCGATTACGGGATGAAGACGGAGAAGCTCCTGCGGCGCGGCCAGTTCCGGACCGTCACCGTGGGGGCGTTCCCGGAGACCGGGTTTCTCCCCTCCGAGGTCTTGAACGCCGCCTTTCCACGGATCCGGCAGTTCGAGAAGGAGCTGCCGCCGGGCTACCGCCTCGAGATCGCGGGGGAGCACAAGGAGCAGGTCAAGGGCTTCAAGAACCTCTCGGTGGTCATGGCGATCTCGGTAGCGCTGATCTTCCTCGCCCTCGTCATCCAGTTCCGAAACGCGGTCAAGCCCTTCATCGTCTTCGCGGCAATCCCCTACGGGGTCGCCGGGGCGGTCGCGGCCCTCTGGGTGATGGGGGCGCCCTTCGGCTTCATGGCCTTCCTGGGCGTGGCGAGCCTGGTCGGCGTCATCGTCTCGCACATCATCGTCCTCTTCGACTTCATCGAGGAGAAGCACGAGGAGGGAGAGCCGCTCGAGCAGGCCCTGCTCGACGCCGGGATCATGCGCCTGCGGCCCGTCCTGATCACCGTCGGCGCCACCGTCATCGCCCTCTTTCCCCTGGCGTCCAACGGCGGGCCGCTCTGGGAGCCCCTCTGCTACGCGCAGATCGGCGGGCTGATCACGGCGACCTTCGTCACGCTGCTGCTCGTGCCGGTTCTCTACACGGTCGTCGTGAAGGACCTGAAGCTCGTGAGATGGGAAGCCCCGGGCACGGGCGAGCCGGCCGCGGCCCCTGGGGCTTCGGCGCACGCCGCCACGGCCACGGAAGGGTGAGCCGGGACGCGCCCTCCGCGCGATCCGGCGGTGATCGGCTCGGTCCCGGCGGGCCCAGAGGCTCGGCAACCCTCCATCCGGAGGCTCGGGCGTCGTCGCTAGCCCCGCGGCCGCGGACCGGACCCCCCTCGGGAGACTCGCCCGACCGCGACTCTCACCGAACTCCCCTCCGGCGAGTGCTAGCGTTCTCTCGCCAGGCCTCTCCAGGGGGTGGCTTCGGGGTGTTCCGATTCATCGGCGTCGAGGGTCGCCGCGCGGTTTGTTCGGCCGCGCTGCTGATCGCGTCGGGGCTTTCGGCTCTGACGCTCACGCGGGGCCCGTACATCGGCCGTCCCGACGACTCGACGGTCGCTGTCGTCTGGACGACCGACTCGCCCGGAGACTCCCGCGTCGAGTACGCTCTGGCCGGCGACCCCTGGCTCGCCGTCCACGACCCCGCATCCGTCACACGGCACGTCGTTGGACTCCCGGGTCTCGCTCCCGGCGCGCTCTACCGGTACAGAGTGTTTTCCGACGGCGTGGCGCTGGGCGAGGAGGCGACTCTTCGGGCGCCGCGCGGACCCGCAGAGTCGCGCTTCGCCTTCGGTGTCATCGGCGACACGGATGGCGGTGAGATCCCTCGCGCCCTGGCGGAGCGCCTGCTGGAGCGGGGAGCGGATTTTGCGATCCATACGGGCGACGTCGTCTATCCCGCCGGCGCGGAGAGCGACTACAACCCGAAGTTCTTTCAACCGTTCGCAAGGTGGCTGCGGCATCGGCCGATCCTCCCCACGCTGGGGAACCATGACGTTCGAACCGAGCGGGGGGCTCCATATCTGCGCAACTTCGTGCTGCCCGCCAACGACGCGACGGGGAGCTCCCGCTTCTACGCCTTCCGCCACGCCAATGCCCTGTTCGTCTGTCTGGACGTCGAAAGCTCCGCCTTCGGCAGCGGCTCCCCTCAGTACGGCTGGCTCGTCCGGACTCTGCGCGACTCCGACGCGGCGTGGAAGTTCGTCTACTTCCACGAGCCCCCGTACAGCTCGCGCCGTCCCAACCGCGTCATCCGGTTGATCCTCTCGCCCCTCTTCGAGCGCTACGGTGTCGATGTGGTCTTCTGCGGCCATGAGCATCTCTACGAGCGAACCTTTCCGATCGCGGAATTCGTGCCGGGCGTGCGAGGCGTCGTCTACATCACCCAGGGAGGCGGCGGGGCCCCGCTCCACCCCTTCCATCGAGAGAGCTACTCGGCGTACGTGAGCTCACGGTTCGGCTTCGTCCTTGGGGAGATCGACGGGGACACCCTGGTTCTGACCGCCAGCGAGCCCTCGGGCGCTGCCTTCGATGTCGCCGTCTTGCAAAAGCCGTTGGCGCAGACGCCTCGCGATCGGCTGCGACCCATCCGCGCCGGGGATCGCAAGCCTCCCCTCGCGATCCCGCGGCGATGATCGGGTCTCGCTTGCGTGTCGCCCTCCTGAGCGTTCTTGCGGGCGGCACACTGACGGCAAGCGGAGCCGCTCAGGAACTGATCCCGGCGACCTCCGCGCCCGGAAGGCTTCGGGTCGAGACGGGCTTCCGATGGAGCCGCTACCCGGGCTTTGTCGATGGCGAGGGAAATCTCCAGAGCTTTCCGGGCGCGGCCGAGTTTCTGGCCGCCAGCCTGCGGCTCTCGTTCTCCTTCGCCCGCAGCCTGGCCGCCGGCGTCGAGGTTCCCTATCGAGGGTCCTGGTACCGCCTCGCCGATCCCGGAGAGACGCTCGCTTCCCAGGGAGTGCCCGGCTTCGGCGCCTTCCTGGAGTGGGCTCCCGGCTCCCCGGCGGCCCGCTTCCCGCTACGGCTGAGGATGTCCTACCGATACGCTCGCCCCGAGAGCGACGATGTACTGACGATCAGCGATGGAGCCGACCGCTTCGCGGCCTTGCTCCAGGTCTCCTCGGCGCCTGGGGCGCTCGCGCACGACTGGCGCGCGGCGGCGACCCTCCAGCTCGAGTACGCGCCGCCGGTCGAGTCGAGGTTGAGCTACGGCGAGGTGCGGCTCAACCTTCTGGCCGGACCGCGGCTGGCCCGTGTGGGCGCTGCCGGAGAGCTGCGCGCTCTGGCGCTGGCGGGCTTTCGGGTGGCTTCGGAGGCGCGGCAGGAGGGCAACTATTTCCAGGACGGAAAATCGAGCGGTTTCATCGCGGGCGTCCTGCTGGATCTGGAAGTCGCCTCGAAGGCCTTGGGCTCGACCTCGCTTCGGCTCGACGCTGCTCACGACGTGTTTGCTCGGAACGCTCTGTCCGGGTGGCGCCTGGGGTTCGTCGTATCGCCGCGGCTCTGGTGATCGCCGGGCGCGCGCCGGAGCTGCCCGACCGGGCACCCGGACGAGCCGGCTTCCCTTCTGTTTCTCGAGTCGAGCGCGAGAGTCTCGTGACCCCGGGCGAGTTACGATTCATCGAGCAGGAACAGGACTCGCGACGGGACCGAGCGGCGCCGGGTCGTTTGGCAGCCGTCGAACCTCCGTGCTATCCTTCGCGCCCTCTTCCGGTGGGGCTGTAGCTCAGTTTGGGAGAGCGCCTGAATGGCATTCAGGAGGTCGCCAGTTCGATCCTGGTCAGCTCCACCAGTTGCCCCCTCACTGAGTTTTCTGACACCAGATTGACAGCAGCCGAAGTGTGGCTGGATCGAAC
>JBOGJK010000697.1:0-2218 GCA_050745345.1 Thermoanaerobaculia bacterium | reverse complement strand
GCCCGGTCCCGGCTGCCGCGCCGCCGTTGCGGATCGTCGCGCCGGAGCCGGGCAGACTGCTCTCGGAGTCGTACCCGGAGCCGTCTTTGCCGGCCGAGCCGGTCCGGTACCGGGTCTTCGGCGAGATCAACCGCGATCGCGCGACGGCGGGCCTGCCGGCCGTGGCCTGGGACGAGGCCGCCTCTCGAGTGGCCGACGCCTTCTGCGCCGCGCAGGTCGCGGAGCGGACACGGGGACACTACCTGCGCGACGGCGTGCCGCCCTACGCCCGCGCGGGGCTGGCCGGCGTGTTCGGGTACCAGGCGGAGAACTCGGCGTCGTGGACGACGACGGCGGCAACGTTCTCGGATACGCCGCTCGAGCTCGCGCTCTCGGCGCACCGATCCATGATGGAGGAGAGACCTCCCGACGACGGCCACCGCCGCACGATCCTGGATCCCGAGGCGACACACGTCGGCGTCGGCTGGGCGATGACCGGCGGACGCTTCCGGATGGCGCAGGAGTTCCTCGCGCGCGGCCTCGAGCGGCTGACGCTGAAGTCGGACGAGAACGCGGCGGTCCTGCGCGTCAGCGGCGCGGCCCGCAGCCCCCTGCGGCTCCAGTTCGTCACGCTCGCGCACGAGCCGCTCCCCGTTCCCCTGACCCGGGAGGAGGCAAACGCCCGCACGACGTACCGCTATCCGGCGCCGGGCGAGTCGCTGGTTCCCGAGGGGCATACCCAACTGCGCGTGCTCGGCACCGTGACGCAGAATCGGATCCGCCTCGGGCGAGACCGCGACTTCTCGTTTTTCTTCGCGCCGGGACGGGCGGGCCTCTGGACGATCGTCTTCTTCGTCTCGAAGATCGGGGAAGACCGGCCGGCGCCGGGCGGCTCCGCCGTCATCCGCGTCGAAGGGTAGCCCGAGGTGCTCACGATCCTCGTCGTCGGCGGAGAGCCTTCGGCCGGGCAGGCCCGGGAGCTCGACTCCGCCCTCGAGCTGCTCCACGCCCGGGACGCCGAGGAGGCGGTCGAGAAGCTCGGCCGGAATCGCCGGATCGATGCCGTGCTGATCCTGCCTCCCGCGGATCCGGCGGGAACCGTCGCCGCGATCCGCGAGGACAATCCGTCGCCCCCCCCGGTCTTCCTTCCCGCGGGAGCGCCGGAGATCTCCGGGGCTCGGACCCTCGCCTCGCGGGACCCCGAGCGCCTCTACGAGCTACTCGTTCGAGAGCTCTCGTGATAAATTGGGTCGCTCATCATGTCGGGCTGCGGCGGCTGCACTGTCGGCAACGCGTTGAACCCCGGGGGCCACTTCGTGGGCGTCCGGATCAACCAGAACGAGGACGGACGTGTCGTCTTCTGCGACACCAACGGGACCGAGGTGCGCAAGGGGCAACGGGTTGTCGTGGAAGGGGATGGCGGCTTCGAGTACGCCGAAATCACGACCCTCCACCCTCTGATCGTCAAGCAGTGCCAGTTGCGGGACTCGCGCCGCCTGGTCCGCGTGGCCGGCGAAAGCGACCTGTCGAGCTATCAGGCCAAGCTCGACCGGGAGCAGCAGTTCTACCGGGACACGAAGGAGATGGCGGCCGAGAAGCGGCTGGCCATGAAGCTGATCCGGTGCGAGGAGAGCTTCGACGGGCGTAAATACACCATCTACTACACTTCAGAGACCCGGCTCGACTACCGCAGGCTGGTGGCGGACCTGGCCTTGAGATACCCCCTCCGCATCGAGATGCGTCAGGTCGGACCCCGGGACGAGACGAAGATGCGCGGGGGGCTCGGCCCGTGCGGGCTCACACTGTGCTGCTCCACATTCCTGAAGGGCTTCCACCCCGTCACGATCAAGATGGCGAAGAACCAGAACCTCTCGCTAAACCCTTCCAAGATCTCGGGAATGTGCGGCCGGCTAATGTGCTGCCTCGCCTATGAGGACGAGGGGGGCCGGCCCTCTACCCAAGAGCCTCCACCCCCGAAAAAGACGCAGAATTTTTCCTCCGAAACCCCGGTTTAGGCGGGTACAGCGTCCCGCCTTTTTCGAGGGACCAGGACAGACATCGTGGCTGATAGGAACTTGAGCGGGGGCGCGTTTCGACCGGGCGAGGACGCCCCCGGCAACCGCAAGCTGATCCGCCCGAACCTCTCGGAGCTGTCCGAGCGGTACCCCACGCGCACGTTCCAGCAGCGCAAGCAGGTTCCGCCCGAGCAGACCAACGCGGAGAGCTACTACTACCTCAA
>JBOGJK010000696.1:0-2073 GCA_050745345.1 Thermoanaerobaculia bacterium | reverse complement strand
AACCTGCTCGCCGTCGGGGAGGAGAACGCCGCGGCGCTGGGCGTGGACACGGAGCGGGCCAAGCGCCACGTCTTCCTGGCCGCCTCGCTGCTGACGGGGGCGGCGGTCGCCTTCGCCGGGATCATCGGGTTCGTGGGCCTCCTGGTGCCGCACGCGGCGCGCGCGGCGGCGGGCAACGACCAGCGGAGGCTCCTGCCGCTCTCCGCGGTCAGTGGAGCCGCGCTGCTGGTCGCCGCGGACGCGCTCTCGCGGGCGGCGTTCGCCCCGGCGGAGCTTCCGATCGGCGCGGTCACCGCGGCCGTCGGAGCTCCGCTCTTCGCCTGGATGCTGCTGCGTGAGCCGTGACTCGATGAGCGGGACGCCGCTTCTGGAGGCCCGCAGCCTCCGGGCCGGCTACGGCCGGACCGAGGCGCTCTGCGGGCTCGACGCGCGGGTCTCCGCGGGACAGATCGTCGCGATCCTGGGGGAGAACGGCTCGGGCAAGTCCACGCTCTTGAAGGTGATCGCGCGCATCCTGCCCGCCGTCTCCGGCGAGCTGCGGCTGGACGGCGTGCCGCTTTCCGCGCTGCCGCGGCGCCAGACGGCGCGCCGTATCGCCTACCTCCCGCAGAGCGTGGACCTGGTCTTTCCGATCTGCGCGCTCGACCTGGTCCTGCAGGGCAGAGCCCCCCACGCCCGCGGCTTCTCGGCCGACTCCCCGGAGGATCGGGCGCGCGCGCTCGAGGCGATGCGGGCCTGCGACGTCGAGGACCTCGCCAAACGCGACGCCTCGGCCCTCTCGGGCGGAGAGACTCGCCGGGTCTTTCTTGCCCGCGCCCTCGCCCAGCAGGCGGAGATCTGGTTGCTGGACGAGCCGACGGCGGGGCTCGACCCGCGCCACCGCCTCGAGTTCCTCGAGGTGCTGCGGCGAAGCCATCGGCAGCGGGGCGGCACCGTGCTTCTCGTGACGCACGAGATCGATCTGGCGGGCGAGCTGTGCGACCGTGTCCTGCTGCTGCGCCACGGCAGGGCGCTCGCCGACGGGCCGCCGGCCGAGGTCCTGACTGCCGGCAACCTGCGGCGGGCCTTCGACGTCGACTTCCGGATCGAGGGTTCCCGCTTCCAGGCCCTGGAGCTGCCGGAGCGCCCGGGGCCCGCTTCCTAAGTCTCAACGCCTCAGACGGTTACATCCGGCGGGCGAGCGCCTGCTAGCATTGCCCCCTTTTCCATGGCCTGGTTCAAGAAGGTCCGCGAGCCCAAGGAGCCGCGCGAGCACCGCGCGAGCAAGGTCCCCGAGGGGCTCTGGGTCAAATGCGAGAGCTGCCGCCAGATCCTCTACAGCAAGGAGCTGGCGCGCAACTTCAAGATCTGCCCGAAGTGCGGCTACCATTTCCGCCTCTCCGCGCCGGAGCGGCTGCGGATGCTCTTCGACGGGGAGGAGTACGCGGAGCTCGACGGGGAGCTGCGCTCGACGGACCCCCTGCGGTTCCGCGACTCCAAGCGCTACCGCGACCGGCTCAAGGAGTACGAGGAGTCGGTCGGCTCCTCCGATGCCATCGTGATCGGCTCGGGCACCCTCGAGGGGATTCCGGTCCTCATCGGCGCGATGGAGTTCTTCTTCCTCGGCGGCTCGATGGGCTCGGTCGTCGGGGAAAAGGTTGCGCGCGCGGCGGAGCGGGCCCTGGCCGAGCGGCGTCCCCTGATCCTCGTCTCGACCTCGGGCGGCGCGCGCATGCAGGAGGGGATCCTCTCGCTCATGCAGATGGGGAAGATCTCGGCCGCGCTCGGGCGTCTCTCCGAGGCGCGCGTCCCGTTTCTCTCCGTCATGACCGACCCGACCACCGGCGGCGTGACGGCTTCCTACGCGATGCTGGGAGACTTGAACCTCGCCGAGCCGGGGGCGCTGATCGGCTTCGCGGGGCCGCGCGTGATCGAGCAGACGATCCGCCAGACGCTGCCGGAAGGCTTCCAGCGGTCGGAATTCCTCCTCGAGCATGGCATGCTCGACTTCGTCGTCGAGCGCTCGGCGATGAAGGCTACGCTGGCTCGCTGCCTGCGGCTGTTGTGGGACGGGCCCGGGAGACGGTAGACGGT
>JBOGJK010000695.1:0-2546 GCA_050745345.1 Thermoanaerobaculia bacterium | reverse complement strand
ACCGAGCCCTGCGGGCTCGGCGGCTGAGCTCCGACGTGGCGCGTCGGAGCGACTCACGCGTAGTATCGTGGGCTCGTCGCGCCGATCAGCCCGTCTTCCTGACAGGGCCGGTCGCGGCGCATGTGCGGGCGCGGATGACCCGGAAACTCGCCTCCCTCTCGCAAGCATCGGGAGTCGGCGCGCGTAACCCCGATTGGCCGGCCGGCATCTGACGACGTGAAGCGAAGGGGGTCCAAATGCATGCTTGGAGAAGGCCGGCCGGGCAGAGGGCGCTGCTGGCAGTCGTTCTGGCGGCCTTGTCCTCCTGTGCCGCCCCCGCTCAGACCCTCGACAAGAAGGTCTTGAGCTTCGCCGCGGCCCGCAAGATCTCGGCCGCCGCGCAGGAGGCCGCAAGGGCCAAGGGCGTGGACGTGGTCATCGTCGTCGTGGACGATGCGGGCTACATCCTGTTGCTCGAACGTATGGACGGGGCGCAGGTCGCCAGCGTCAACGTCGGTATCGGAAAAGCGCGCACGGCGGCCATCTACCGGCGGCCGAGCAAGGTGTTCGAGGACCAGGTCAAGAACGGCCGCGTGGCCGCCCTGGCGCTCGCCGACGCCACGCCGCTTCAGGGCGGGGTGCCGATCCTGCTCGACGGGAAGGTGATCGGAGCGATCGGCGTCAGCGGCGACAGCCCCCAGATCGACGAGGACATCGCCTACGCCGGCGCCCGCGCCTTCAAATAGCCGACCCCGGCCAGCCCCTCCTCAGGGCGACGCCGGCGCGAGGCCGAGCTGGCCGAGCATCCGCGTCTGATCGAACTCGGTCCACTCGTCGGTGATTCGGCCGCCGACGATCCGGACGATCGTGATGGGTCGTGCCGGAGCTCCATTTGCTCGCGCAGGGCCGCCTACCGGCGCCGCGTGTCCCGACCTTCTCGGCCGTGTCGCTCGCGATCGGAATCGCCTACGCGGTGGGGCTTCGGCGCATCCTGCGCCAGGGCGGATGAGCCGGCCGCGCCGGGGCGCCGCCGCGGAGACGGACTTTGCCACATCCACAGTGATGGTCGTATGCTTCTCCACGGACCCCTCCTTTCGAGAGTGACCTCGTGACTCCAAACCACGTTGGCCCCATGATGCCGTCCACGCGAGGGCAGGAGCGGCCGTTGCGACAGCGGAGACGTCAGCGAGCCCTGTGCATAGGGCTGTTATTAAAAGGCGATCGGCCGGCTCGAAGGAGGGAGGCGTTGGCGTCGATCGTCTTTCTTCGGGGGGTGAACGTTGGGGGCCACAAGGCCTTTCGACCCAGCACCCTCGTTCGTGAGCTCGCGGCTCTCCGTGTCGCCAGCGTTGGGGCCGCCGGGACCTTCGTCGTTCGCGCCCAGGCAAGCCCGACGCAAGTCCGAGCCAGGTTCCTGAAGGCCCTCCCTTTCGAGGCGCGCGTGATCGTGTGCCCCGCTCGGGACCTGGCGGAGCTCGTGGTGGCCGATCCGTTTTCGGCCTCATCCGCAGATGCCGCGGACGGGAAGTTCATCAGCGTGCTCGAAGCTCCGCCGCGACGTCCCCCACCGTTGCCGCTCTATGCGCCCGCAGGAGAGGACTGGCAGGTTGGCGTGATCGCGGTCCGTGGCCGCTTCGTCGCGTCGCTGCTGCGGAGAGTGGGGAGGAGTCTTCTGTATCCGAACGAGGTGGTCGAAAAGCACTTTGGCGTAGCCGCCACGACGCGGGGCTGGCAGACTATTCTCAAGGTCTGCGAGACGTTGAAGACGGACGCCGGGCGGCCGAAGGACCGGCAGAAGTTGCGGTCGAGCCGTTCGCGGTCACGTTGAAGCGGTTCGAGACGGTGACGGTCGTCGGGGCGCTCCGTCCCCGCGCCAGCTCCAGATCCCAGGGGACGGGCGAGGCGGCCGGCGCCGGCCGCGCCAGAAAGGCGACCGCCGCCGCGCCCCGAAGGGCAAGCCTCAGGGCAGACTCCGCGCGCCGATTCTAAGGCAGAGCAGCCGGGCCGCCGCGAACGCCCGGAGGAGGAAGAGGGCCATCGGGACGCGGGTTGCCCGGGCCGGCCGGGCAGGAGAGCCGAGGCGAGGCGCTGCAGCGCGGAATCGGCGTGCGGGGGGCGCTCCGGAGACCGCGCAATCATTGCGAGCGGCTTGACGGAGCCCACGCGTGTCGTCGGCTCGACCCGTGACGGTCGGACCTCCCTTCTCATCGGTAGAAGTAGGATTGAGCGGAAAGCAGGAGGTTTCTTGATGCGACGCGGCCCGTTCGGAGCCGTCCTTCTTCTTTCGTGCTCCCTTCCCGCGATCCTCGGCGCCGCCGGCCCGGCCGGCCCGGCGCAGGCGCCCTCGCCGCCGACCTTCGGCATCGTCCTCGAAGAAGCCTGGATCCCGCTCCGGGACGGCGTGCGTCTGGCGGCCGACCTGTGGCGCCCGAAGGGCGCCGGGGACAAAGGACGCTTTCCCGTCTTGCTGGAGTACCTTCCGTATCGCAAGACCGAGGGCCGCGGCGGCCGCTATTCGCTCTACGCCTACTTCGTCCGCCGCGGCTATGTCGTCGCCCGCGTGGACA
>JBOGJK010000694.1:0-2182 GCA_050745345.1 Thermoanaerobaculia bacterium | reverse complement strand
CTGTATCCCAGCGAGATCGACCGCCACGGACCCGGCGCCAACTTCGCCGAGACGGAGCGCTCGGGCGCGTATCGGCGGCTGCTCGCGGCGGAGAGGCGGGGCCTGGAGCTCCTCGAGCAGATCCCTCCGGACGTCCCGCTCTTCAACGAGCTGCACCATCAATACATCGTGGAACGCCCGCTCCTCGGCTACGTCTCGAGACCGCTCCAGAACAGCTCGTACGTCACACCGGAGTTCCAGAGGCGCGGCAGGGACCTCGCGCGTTTCCCGACCTGCTTCGTGATGAACTACTTCTCGCCCAACCTCGGCGGAACGGCAATGCGCAAGCTCCTCGCTCGCGCCGACCAACTCCCCGACTGGCATCGGGCGACGCTCGCGACCGTCGAGGTGGATCGGTACCGCAGCCTGATCGTCAAGGTCTGGAAGGATGGCCACGAATGTCTGCGTGATTTCCGCTTCGCAGCAGGTAGACCTTCTCCCTTCCCCCTGGGATCAGGAAGGATTTCTCGACGCGGCCGTCGAAACCGGCGAAGAGCGCGTCCAGCGACTCCTCGTCGAAGCGGGCCTCCGGACTCGCCGTGCCCGGATTCGCGAGCCGCGCCGACAGGCGCCGGACGATCCGGCTCCTCGCACCGGCGAGGTTCCGGATCGGCTCCGAGACGATCACTGCCCTGCTCGCAGCCCGGAGCATCCGCTCCACCACGGCGCGCGCCTCGGGAAGGAAGTGATAGAGGCTCCCGAGCATGATCAGGTAGTCGCCCTTCGGGTACTCGTCGAGCTGCGCGATGTCGGCTTCGATCGCCTCCGCCCCCCGCTGCGCGACCCGGCGAAGCAGAGCGGCGTTGATGTCGACTCCGGCGTAGCGAACGCGCTTTCGCTCGAGCTCAAGCCGGTAGAGCGCGGAGGGACCGCAGCACAGGTCCACCACGCTCGAACCCTCCTCGATGAGATCGCCGATCACCCGGAGCCTCGCGCGGTAGTGCGTCGCATAGAGGACGCGCATGGTCAGCTCGTAGACGAGGGGATGCCGGTAGACGATCGACGTCACGGACGGGCGGGCGGTTCGGGAGGAAGCTCCCCGTTGAGGACGCTGGCGATCGTGGCCTGAGGCTTGCGCGCGAGCGTGAGATAGGCGCGTCCGAGGTACTCCCCGATGATTCCGAAGAAGATCATCTGGATTCCCGAGACGAGGAGCAGGGTCACCATCAGCGACGCCCAGCCGACCGCGTACACGCCGAATTCCTCCGGGGCGGTGAGGCGGTAGAAGATCGTCGCGACGACGAGCGCCATCGCGATTCCGGCCAGGACCGTCCCCAGCACGGCGATCCATCGCAGGGGGAGCACGGAGAACGAGAAGGCGAGCCGCGTCCAGAGCTGGATCGACTTGCGCAGGTCGTAGTGGCCCGTTCCGGCGTAGCGCCCGCGATGTTCGACCTCCACGCTGCCGAGGTTGGCCGTGGCCTGCAGGATCAGGCCGTCCAAATAGGGGAAGGGCCCCTGGAAGGTCGCGATCTCGCGGGCCAGCGCGCCGCGGAGGGCCTTGTAGGGCGAGAGATAGAGGCCCTTGGGCTTCGCCACCACCCACTCGGCCACCTTTCCGTTGAGCCAGCTGCCCAGGTTCTTCCAGAGGGCCTGCTGCTTGGAGCGAAACGTCGCGTAGACGACGTCGCAGCCCTCCTCGATCCTCTTCACCAGAGAGGGGAGATCTCGCGGATCGTGCTGGAGATCGTCGTCCATGATCGCGATGCTGCGGCCGCGAGCGATCCGGATCCCCGTCAGGATCGCATTATCCTGTCCGAAGTTCCGGCGCAGGTTCACGCCTACGACGTTCGGGTGCTGCTGGCAGACCTGCTGGATTACACCCCAGGAGCCGTCCGGGGAGCCGTCGTTCACCAACACGACCTCGTGCGAGCAGGCCGTCGGCGGAAGCGAGGCGCGGATGGCGTCGATCAGCGCGACGAGGCAGTCCACGCTTCCGTAGACGGGAACGACGATGGAGAGATCGACCTGATCCATGCCGAGATACTACAGGGCCGGTTGCACTTCGAACACGAGGGCAAAGCGATCGCCGTACACGAGCCGGATGCGGGGCTCGCGTCTCAGCAGCCGCAGCATCGGACCCTGCTGCTTCCACCTGGGCACGTAGATCCACCGCGCCTGGAAGTCCTTCGCGATCACGGTG
>JBOGJK010000693.1:0-9055 GCA_050745345.1 Thermoanaerobaculia bacterium | reverse complement strand
GCGTCTTCTTGATCTCGCGGCCGACTCTCGGGTCGAGGCTGATCAGGAAGACGTCGAACTGGCGGACTACCACTCCCACTCGATCTCGTCGAAGGAGGAGAGCCGCCGCGATTCAGGCCAAAGCATGGAGTCGTCTCTGCGCGCGGCCATCTCGCGAAACCGCTCTTCCCAGCCCTCGCGGGGGCGGCGCCTGCTCCGGATGACGAGCTGCCCGCGGCGAACCTCGAGCTCGAGCTCTCCGCTCAGGCCGGCCTGCTCCACGACGACCTTTGGGAGCCGAATGCCTCGAGAGTTCCCGATTCGCACGAGTTTTGTCTTCAAGGCGCTCATTCACACGCTCCCATGGCATCACAATGTAATCACGACTCGCGCCGACCGGTCAAGAGGCCGCAGGGTCTGTCGGGGGCGTCGGGATCGAATGCAATCGCTCACCGCAGCCGGTCGACCCACACGGCCGTGAAATTCCTCAGTCGGGGCCCTGGCTTTAGGACGTCTTCTACTACGCCATCCCGAAGACCTGGGTGCCTCGACGGCACGGCTCCCGCGACCTCGCGGTTCACGAACGTCGAGCCTCAGCGACACGTGAACGCCGGCGATTCGCCGGTCTTTCCGGGGGGCCGGCAACGGAGCACCAGGCGGCGATGTCGAGATCCAGCTCGTCCTGGGGTACACGCTGCCCGGCTTTCGAGTTGCCGCGCAGCGACGAGTAGACATAGCTCGCCTGCAGCCACAGCGCGCTGTCGGACGTGGAGTACACGATCACCGTCACCGACACGCAAACCGATGCGGTCAAGACCTACCACAACCCGGAGGGCCGGCTCGCCAGCGCGGCGGATAGAGATGCGGTCTAGGAGCGGCGCAAGCTCTCGAGGAACTCGCGCGGAGAGAGCACCGCTACGCCTCCGCGCCGGCTGGGCGGGAAGTGTCGCAAGTTGCCCGTGATGAGTGGGGCACCGGCGGCCGCGGCGACTTCCAGAAAGGGTTCGTCGGCCCGATCCGCCAGCCGCCCTGCCAGCGGACCCGCTGCGACCGAAAGACCGTCGCCCTCGAGGGCCTCGAGAACGTTCGCCACTCGCTGCCGTGAAAAGCCGAACTCCCGTCGCCACAGGACGTCCCGGTACTCCAGCAGAATCCTCGAGTCGTAGGCCGCTGTCAATTCGCCGGCCAGAGTCAGCCCGAGAATCTGGGCCGGCGGGCCGAGTGGGCTGAGCAGGGCCGAGACGACAACGTTGGTGTCGAGGACGACGATCCAGCGGAGATCAGCCACGCCGCGAGGCAGCCCGGCGCCGGCGGCGGCGAGCGTCGTTCACGATCCGATTGATCTCTGCAAGCGTCATGCGGCTCTTTCCCTGCTCCAGCGAGCGTCTCTGGAGCGCCTCCATCGCCTGAAGCGCCCGGGCCCGCCGCACAGCGACGACAGTTCCATCCAACGTGTCCTCGGTGACCGACAGCACGAGCGCGAAGGGCTTCCCGTTGGAGGCCAGGACGGCCTGGCCTTCCTTGCCGATGAGCCGGCGTGCCTGCGCCGGGCGCGTCCGGAAATCCCGAACGGAGAGCGTCTTCATGGCCGGAGAGTGTATCCGAGATGAGTGACGATTGTCACCCGGTTTGAGGGCGAGCCTGTACGGCTCGCTCCAGGTCGAGTCGGCGAGAGCCGCGCGCCACTATTTCAGCCCCTCGGCCAGGACGAGCTCGGTTGAGTATCGGAGATGGGTCCAGACGCATGTCTTCCCGTCGGCCGAGAAGAGGATCGTCGAGATGCCGCCGCCGGTGCGGGGATCGAGCGGCGGGATCTCTTTCCAGAGCTCGCGTTGGCCGGTCCAGGGATCGAGGCGATAGACGCGAGTCGTCATGAGGGCTTCCCCGGGACGTAGCTCGTCGGCGCCGTGCACGTAGAGCCACTTGCCGTCGGAAGTCGAGCGGAGGGACCACGGATCTCCGTCTGCCCCGTGCCACAGTGTACCAGATCTCTCCGGTAGCCTCGGACCAGGCGATTTCGAAAGCCGGCCCCAAACTCAGAGTTCGCGCCCCGCTCGTGGGCTCCTTCAGGAACAGCTCGCCCCAGTCTTTGAACGCGACATCGAACCGCTGTTGAGCCTGAGCGAGGGGGACTACCTGGTCTTTCTCATGGGCGGCAACAGTCCCGTTCCCGGGGACCTGGAGATGCAGGTCGTCCTCGGTTACTCGCCCGGTCCGCGGGTCGTCTCTCGCTGAGCGCCGCCACCACCGGGCGGCGATCTGGAGCCCGCCCGTCCCGTTTCACTTGTCGGGCCGCTGAAGGACCGCTAACCTCTCCCTGTGGACACAGCCGGCCTCCTGCTCGTCGGCGTTCTCGCCCTGCCTGGCGTCTACAACACGGAGCTCGTGGCGCCGATCGACGTCTTCGACCACGTGCGCTTCCATGTGAAGCCGGCGCCCGGCATGAAGGTGATCGTGATCGCCCCGACCAAGGCGCCCGTCCGGACGTTCGAGGGCGTGACCCTCACGCCGGACTTCGACCTCGACGGCGCGCCGAAGTTGGATGTCCTCGTGATCCCTTCCGCCGAGGGGAACATGGACCGGGACCTGAAGGACGCGGCGCTGATCGGCAAAGTGAAGCGCCGCGTGGAGGAGGCCTCTCTGGTCTTGACGCTCTGCGACGGGGCCTTCGTCCTCGCGGCCACGGGGGCGCTCGACGGGCGCTCCGCGACGACCTTCCCGGGGGACCGCGACGCTTTCGCCAGGGCATTCCCGAAAGTGAATCTGCGGCGCGACGTCTCCTGGGTCGCCGACGGCAAGTACGTCACCTCGGCCGGCGGCGTCGAGTCCTTCCACGCGGCGCTCGCGGTTGTCGAGCGCCTCTACGGCGAGAAGGCGGCGTCGGGGATCGCGAAGGGAATCGTGCTCGACTGGGGCGCGGAGCGCGAGCGCGTCCGGGGCTCGGTCGTCGGAGAGGCCCGATGAGGCTGTCGACGGCGCTCGCCATCCTTGCCGCGGCTGCCGCGGCCGCCATGACCGCCCAGCAGGTCCCGGAGCGGCCCGGCGGCTACCGCGAGGAGGCCCGCGTCGAGCGCGTCGTCGTGGACGCCTACGTGACGGGCTCCGACGGAGAGCCGATCCCGTATCTGACCGCGGCGGACTTCCGGCTCGAGGTGGACGGCAGGCGGGTGCCGATCGAATCGGCGGAATGGGTGCCGGCCGACCTCCCGGAGGTCCCGCCGCTCCTGCCTTTGCCCTACGGACCGGCGCCCGAAAGCTTCGAGCCGCAGGCGCCCGGGGATCCCTACCCGCCCGGACGCCTCCTGATCTTCTTCTTCCAGACGAACTTCGTCCCCTCGCGCCTGATCGGGTTCGTCCGGATGGCGCGGCAGGCGCACCGCTTCGTCGAGACCCTCCTGCCGACCGACCGCGTGGCGGTCCTCTCCTTCGACTCGCACCTGAAGCTGAGGCAGGACTTCACGGGCGACCGCGCCAAGATCGACGCGGCGATCGACCAGGCGATCCGGACCGGTCCGCCGCCGCCGCCGGACCCCGGGGCTTCTCCGTCGCTCGCCCGGCACTTCGACTTCTACGGCGCCAAGAAGACCGTCACGCCGGAGCGGTCGCTGCTTCTGATCGCGCGGGCGGTCCAGTCGATCCCGGGGGCCAAGTCGATGCTCTACTTCGGCTGGGGGCTGGGAACGATCGGCGGGTTGGGCGGTCCGATCGCGACAGAGCAACGCGATTACTTCGCGGCGATGCGCCGGATCGCGGCCGCTCGCATCAACATCTTCACCCTCGACGTCTCGGACGCGGACTATCACTCGCTGGAGGGGTCGCTGCGGGTCGTCGCGGACGCAACCGGCGGGCTCTACCAGAAGACACACATCTTCCCGAGGCTCGCGATGGACCGAGTACGCCGCGCGATCTCCGGCCGCTATGTCCTCGTCTTCCGGGCGCCCGAGGGGCCGCGCGGTTTCCACTCGATCGGCGTCGAGCTGGTGGGCCGCAAGGGGCGGGTCACCGCGCGGACCTACTACGAGGACTGAGGCGAGGCGAATCCCTCAGGGCCGGTAGACAAGCCCTCCGTACCCCTGCGTCGAACGGACCTGCGGCTGCTGACTCCGGATCCGCGCCACGCCAACGTAGAAGCGCAAGGAGTCCGGAAGCCCCAGGGACACGAGGCGCTCGAAGCGTAGCTCCACCCCCTCGACGCGGACCATGTCCGGCTTCTCGAGGCTCGGGTCCCAGGCGCGCAGGCGCTCCGCGTAGAGCAACAGAGGCACCCCCGAGAACGCGAGATCGGCGCGGTAGGTCTCGAGGCGGGGGCCCAGCTGTAGAGCCGCCGGCAGCGCGGGGCTCCAAACGCGGTTGCGGTCGAGGCCCGGGGGCAGGATCGAGGAGTCCACCCCGCCGATCCGGAAGAGGTCGAAGCGCGTCGGGGAGCCCCCGGTGTCGCCATAGCGCGCCGAGACGCCGAGCGTCGCGAGACTCGTGATCCCGGCCACGCGCCCTTGAGCGAAGAACTGACGCCAGAAGCCGCCCGCCGTGTCCCCGAGCGAGCCAGCCGCCTCGAGCGCCGCCGAGAAGCCAGACCGGCCCCACGTGCGCAGCAGCTCCCCCGCGAGGCGCGTCGAAGCGACGGCGCGTGAGAAGCTCTCCTCGTCGGCGAGCGCTTCGAAACGCGTCCAGCCGCCTCCGAGCTCCGCCTCGACGCGCCCTCCGTCGTAGGGCCTTCCCCACGAGGCATTCGCGAAGCCGCCCCACCGTTGTTGATCGAGCTCCGGACGGCGCGCGAGGCGCTGCGAGCCCGGCTTCTCGAGGGAAGAGAAGAGGTGGAGGGAAACCTTCGCCGGGAGCCCCGACCAGGCAAGGGCCGCCGAGCCGCCCCGCGGCCCCGCGGCGTTTCCGAAGGCGCCGAGTGCCAGCCAGTCGAGCCTCCCCACCACATCGCTTCCCTGGACACCCGTCTGCCAGGAGTTGCCCGAAGGCCCCGCCGAGAAGCCGGACGCCAGGCGCACGACCCGTGTCGAGAGCGCGTCGTAGGCGCGCGGTTCCGGGAGCTCCGAGGCCGGGAAGACTTTCGTCTCGAGCCGCGGCGGCGGCAGGATCGGGAAGTCCTCCGCCTCGCGAGGCAGCGCCCCGACGGGCTCGGCGGGAAGGAGCAACCGGCGCAGGTCGACTCCCCTGCCCGTCATCGCGAGAAAGAAGAGCGCGGAGCCGTCCGGCGAGGGGGCGGGGGAGGAGGCTCCCCCCGTCACGCGCGTCGAGATTGCCGGAGTCTCCGAACCCTCTCTGTCCACCGAGGCGATCTCCCAGACGCCCGAAGCGTCGCTCCCGAAATGGATCCGGGAGCCGTCCGGGCTCCAGGCGGGCGGGCCGACGGCCGACCGGGCGACGGTCCGCGGGGCGCCTCCGGCGGCGGGAAGCGTGACGAGGCGCCATTCTCCCCCCTCGTGAAGGAGCGCGGCGATCGTGCTTCCATCCGGCGAGAGGCGCGGATGGCTCCAGACGCGCCAGCGGTCTTTCGGCGCGGTCCCGGTGTCCAGAGCACGCGTCTGCCCCGTCGCAAGATCCACGCGGACGAGCTCCGAGATGCCGTAACGGTTGCGCACGGCTGCGGCCCATGAGCCATCCGGCGCGGGATCGGCGGCGCCGACCCCCTGCAGGCGCGTCACGCGCGAGACCTCGCCGCTCTCGACGTCCCAAAGGAAGAGGTCGAGCCGCACGACGCCCTCGCCGTCCGGCGCGCGCCGCGAGAAGAGGACGCGGCGGGAGTCGGGCATCCAGCGCGGGTCCTCCGGCGCCTCGCCGTTCCAGCGGGCGAGCTTCCAGCGCGGCTCCCGCCGGCGAGGGATCTCGGGCTTGTCGGCCACCTCGTTCGGATCGGCGAGGAGCTCTTCCTCTTTCTTGCGGCGCTTCTCCTCCGCGCGACGCTCCTCCGGGGTCTCCTCGACCAGCCAGACGCCGAGGAAGCTCTCGCCGCGGCGGGGCGCGCGCCGCGCAAGCAGCCGCCTTCCGTCGGGCGAGACTTGCGGCGAGCCCGTCCCTCCCTCCAGCCGCTGCCAGAGCTCCCCTCCCTGGAGGCCCGCGGCCTCGCGCCGCTTCTCCTCCTCGATCGCCTGCGCGGTCAGCTCGGCGCGGAAGCGGTCGTAGAGGTCCGACGGCGGCCGGCCGAAGACCGCGCGAAACGCCGTCGCGAAATCGCCTCCTCGCCTCGAGGCGATCCGTTTCCAGAGCTTCGAGAGACTCCCCGCGCCCTCACGCTCCTCCAGCCACTCGAGGTAGCTCGAGCCAACCAGGTACGACATCGCGCCTCCGAGCCACCCGGAAGTCCCGGAGAGGGCGCCGTAGGAGGGGAGCTTCCCCTCGATCGCGAAGCGGCGCAGCACCATCGCGCGGAAGCTCGAGTTGGGGCGGCCGGAGCCGGTCAGTGCCCCTTCGACCAGCGTCGCGTATCCCTCGACTGCCCAGCGCGGCGTCCGGAGCAGCACCGGCCCCAGCGGCAGCGGCAGGAAACGCGAGAGCAGACCCGGCCGGTTGCGCGGCCAGGTCAGGTGCGCGATGTGGGCGATCTCGTGCACCGATACGAGGTCCATCCAGTCCGTGAAGTCCCCGATCCCCGACTCGGCCTCGGGCGGAAACGCCCAGAGCACGACCACGGGCCGGTCGAGGAAGGGGAAGGCGATGCCGTTGGCGTCGGCGCGCGGATCGGCGACGACGACGTCGATCGGTCTCGGCGGGGCGTAGCCGACGAAGTCCGCCACGGCGGCATGGATCGCCTCGAGCGAGGCCGCCGTCCGTTTCGCCCACGCCTCGAACGGCACCGGGTAGTGGACGCGGAAGTGCGCCGTCTCGATCGTCCGCCAGTCGGCCGACGGCGCCTGTGCCGTGAGCGCGGAGGGGAGAAGGAGGAAACCGGCGAGGAGGGCCCTCTTCATCGGCGCGCAAGCTTACCCGCACGATTTGCGCCGCGGTAAACTGGATCGACGTCTCTGACTTCCGGAAGGAGGCTGTATGCCGCGTCTTCGAGCCGTGGTCCTTGCCCTGCTGCTCGCGGCGCCGCCCGCCCGCGCCGCCGACTGTCGGGAGTGCCTCGACCTTGCGGCGAAACAGGACCAGGACATCACGAGTCCCTCGGGGGTCCGGGTCACGGTCACCGGACGCAACCACTGCCCGGAGGACCTGGACGGCTACCGCTGCCGGTTCAAGGTGCGGGTCCTCGGAGCCGGCAACACGGTGATCGCGACACAGTCCGGCTCCTTCGGCGGCACGATCGCGGTGCACGCCACGGTGGAGACGAAAGTCTTCGTGATCTGCGACCCGGACCGGGTCCGGTCTATCGCCGTCGAGGCCGCCGAGTAACGCCGTCGCCCACGACGCCGAGGCCGGGCGCGTCCAGAGCGCGCATCGTCCCGCCCTCGAGAAGGAAGCCGCCTTGCGCCACGTCCCGCGCGAGGTCGAGGCTCCCGTCCAGATCCAGATACCGCGTCGCGGGCGAGGAAAGAGCCGCATGGAGCGCCGCGGCGATCGAGACCACACTCTCGTCCATGCAACCCCACATCAGGTCGATCCCGGAAAGCTCCGCCACCGTCGCGATGCGAAGTGCGGGGACGACCCCACCGCACTTCATCAGCTTGACGTTGAAGATGCCGGCCGCGCGGGGCGGCCGGGCGAGCAGGAGGGCGTCGCGGTCGGAAAGCAGCGACTCGTCGGCGGCAATGCGGCTCTTGATCTCCTCGGGGAACGCGCGCAGCGTCTCGACGGCGCCCGCCGGGACCGGCTGCTCGAGGAACTCGATCGAGAGCCGCGCCGTCTCGCGAAAGAAGCGCAGCGTTTGCTCCGCCGTGTAGCCCTGGTTCGCGTCGGCGCGGATCCAGAGGTCCGATTTCGGATACTTCTCGCGCAGCCTCCGCAGGCGTTCGACGTCCTCCTCGAGCGAGCGCCCCGTCTTGACCTTCAGGATCCGGAAGCCCCGCCCCACGTACTCCTCCGCTTCCGCGAGGGTCTCCGCGACTGCCTTGATGCCGATCGTGATCGAAGTGGGAAGCTCCTCATGCGCGCGCCCGAGCATCTCGACCAGCGGCACGCCCAGCCGCTGCGCCAGCAGGTCGTGCAGCGCCATGTCCACCGCGGCCCGCGCCGCCGGGAGGAGGGGGGCGCGCCGGGCGAGCTCGCGGCACAAGGCCGGAAGGGCTCGCACGTCGCGGCCGACGAGCCAGCCGAGCCGCTCCGACCGGAGCGCCTCCGCGCAGGCTTCGAGCGTCTCTCCCGTCACATGCTCCGAGGGAGAGGCCGCTCCCCATCCCGAAAGCCCCGAATCGGTGTCGATCCGCGCAACCACGTTCTCGACCGAGTCGGACGTCTGGAACGCGATCGTGTAAGGCCGCGTCAGGCCGAAGGACTCGACTTGCGAGAAGATCGCGGTGATCTTCAACGCGCCCTCTCCTGCTCCAGAAACTCTCGGATCGCGGGGAGCAGGCGCCCGACACCCTCCTCGAGCGGGAGGGCGACCGGAACGCGGAGGCGGCTCTCCAGACGGTCTCTCTCGGCCGAAAGCGCCTCGGGCGCGAGCCCCTCGCCGTTCAAGGCGAGCGCCAGCGTGCGCGCGCCGTAGAGGCGGACGAGCTGGATCTCCTCTTCGAGCGGCGGAACCACACACCCCCGCTCCTCCAGTCCATCGAAGAAGTGGCGGCCGGGCGCGTGCTGCAGCACGACACCGCGCGCTCCCGCCGAGAGGATCAGCTCCGAGCCGCAGGGGCCGGAGGGGCTGCGCAACGCGGACTGCCCTTCGAGGAAGATGACATCGGGCGAGAGGGCCCGCGCGCAGGACACGACCGCGTGCTCGAGCTCTCCCGAGACGAAGTCGTTCGCGGTGGCGTCGAGGATGAACCCGTAGCGGGCCCCCTGGAGCCACCCCGTTTGCCCCGTGTAGAGCCACTCGGCGCGGAGCCCCGCGCCACGGCAGGCCTCGACCAGCATCCTCGTCGTCGTGCGCTTGCCGAGCGCGCAGTCGGTCCCGAGCACGGCGATCCGCGGCGTTGGGAGTGAGAGCGCCTCGCCGCTCCAGAAGTGGAGCTCCTCGGGACGCTTGCGC
>JBOGJK010000692.1:0-2978 GCA_050745345.1 Thermoanaerobaculia bacterium | reverse complement strand
CCGCGCGGAGATCCCGGCCTCGCCGGACGTCGCGGCGCTCCTGAAGGACTACAAGGGCGAGGCCGCCGTCGCGCAGGGCGAGGCCTTCGATCCCTCCCCCGCCAACATCGAATCGCGGACCTCGCGCGCGGCGATGCCCAACGGCCTCGAGATCGCGCTTCTGCCGAAGAAGACGCGCGGTACCACGGTCGTGGCCGCGATGACACTCCGGTTCGGCGACGAGAAGAGCCTGGTCGGAAAATCCACTCCGGCCGACCTGGCCGCGGACATGCTGATGCGCGGCACGGCCAGGCACACCCGCCAGCAGTTCAAGGACGAGCTCGATCGGCTGAAGGTCCGCGGCGGCGTCTCGGGCGGACCGACCCAGGTCTCCGTCTCCGTCGAGACGGTTCGCGAGAACCTGCCCGCGGTGATGCGGCTGGTGGCCGAGGCGCTGCGGGAGCCCGCCTTTCCCTCGAACGAGCTCGAGCAGTTGAAGCAGGAGAACCTCGCGGCGATCGAGCAGCAGAAGAGCGAGCCCGATGCCGTCGCCTCGACCGCCTACAGCCGTCACCTGAACCCCTACCCGAAGGGGGACGTACGCTACGTCGAGACGCCGGACGAGGCTCTCGCGAGCTACAAGGCGGCCACCCTCGACAGCGTCAAGGGGTTCTACGACGACTACTACGGCGCCTCCAACGGCGAGCTCGCCCTGGTGGGCGACTTCGATCCCAAGGAGATCCTGGCCCTGGCGACCGAGATCTTTGCCGGATGGAGGAGCCCGCGCGCCTTCCAGCGCGTCCCGCGGCCCTTCCAGAACGTGCCTCCGGCGACCGAGACGCTGAAGACTCCCGACAAGGCCAACGCCTTCTTCATCGCGGGGCAGAACCTCGAGATCCGCGACGACGATCCGGACTACCCGGCCCTCGTGCTGGGCAACTACATGCTGGGCGGCGGGTTCCTGAACTCGCGGCTGGCCGTCCGAATCCGGCAGAAGGAAGGCCTCTCCTACGGCGTCGGGTCCCAGTTCGCGGCCTCGCCGCTGGACAAGTCCGGCGGGTTTACCGCCTACGCCATCTACGCCCCGGAGAACGCCGGCAGGCTCGAGACCGCCTTCCGCGAGGAGGTGAATCGGGCCCTGAAGGACGGATTCACCGCCCAGGAGATCGCCGAGGCGAAGAAGGGGTACCTGCAGTCCCGGCAGGTTTCGCGCGCCCAGGACGCGAGCCTCGCGCGGACGCTCGCGACGAACCTGTACCTGGACCGCACGCTGCAGTGGGACGAGGAGCTGGAGAAGAAGCTCGCGGCGCTGACCTCCGAGGAGATCTCGGCCGCCATGCGCCGCCACCTCGACCCGGGCAAGTTCACGATCGTCAAGGCAGGCGACTTCGACAAGGCCACCGCCGATGAGCCCGCGAAATAGCAATGCCCCGGCTGCGGCCGGCGGTTAGAATCCCGGAAGCGACCGGATCGTGGTCCCTTCGAGCGCTGCCGGTCGCGCCGGTCGGCCTGTGAACACGATCCGAGCGAGCCTGCTCGCCGCCCTGGCCGGTCTGGGCCTCGCCCAGCCGGCGCCGGGGCAGCCCGCGCCCGCGCCGCAGCGCGAGAGGGTCCGCGTCTCGCTCGTGCAGGTCCCGGTCACGGTCGTGGACGGCGAGGGACGTCCGGTGCCCGGCCTGACGGCCTCGGACTTCGACGTCCGGGACGACGGGGAACCCGTCCGGCTCGGCGCCGTGGACCCGATCGAATATGCGGGACGAAGGTCCGGGGAAGCGCTCACCGCCGCCGAGACCTCCGCGACGCGCGTCACCAGCGCCGCCGGGCTGCGAAAGTTCCTTCTCCTCTTCGACCTGACGTTCGCGAGCCAGACCGAGCTGCGGCGCACGCTCGAGGCCGCCACGCGCTTCGTACGAGAGCAGATGGGCGACTGGGACATCGCCGCCGTCGCCACCGTGTCGGCAGGGGGAGGCGTGAAGCTGCTCCAGCAGTTCACGCCCGATCGCGCGCGCCTTTCGGAAGTGCTCGACGCCGAGAAGAACACCGACGCCTGGGAGCGCGTCCAGCCCGCCTACGACGGCGCGAGAATCGCGAGCACGAGAAACGACGGCGGCATTGACTCCGACGTCTTCACGAGCGTGGTCCAGGACCACGACCGCTACCGGCGGCAGCTCGCGTCGCGGCTGCTCGGCCGGCTCGAAGACCTCGCGGCGCGCCTCGAGACGATCCCCGGCAGGAAGCACGTCCTCCTCTTCTCTCACGGATTCGACCCGCAGCTGCTGACGGGCGTCGTTGCGATGCCGTCCGGCCCCCGGGACCTTCGCGAGTCGCCGTTCGGGGACACGGAGGCCCATGGCGACGCGGGGCTGCGGGCGGAGCTCGATCGCATGGCGGCGGGATTCCGGAGGCACGATGCCGTCGTCTGGGCCGTGGACCTGGGAGGCGTCGCGGCGGCCGTGGCCGAGACACCCGAACAGCGCGCCGGGACTTTCGCGCGCGGCCGCGAATCTCTCGCCGCGATCGCGCACGGCACCGGGGGCGAGCTGCTGACCGGCTCCAACGACTTTGGACCCTTGCTCGATCGAATTCTCGAGGCCACCCGCGCCGTCTATCTGCTCAACTTCACTCCCGCCCGGACGCGAGGCGCCGGCAGCTTCCATCCCCTGAAGGTCAAAGTGCTTCGCCGGGGGGCGCGCGTCTCCGTCCGGGCCGGCTACTACGAGCGCGCGGGGTAGTTGCCGGCCGGCGACGCCCTGGTCCCGCCAGGGAACCTCGATCCTGCCCTGCCGACGGAAGGGATCGGGGCGCTCCTGGAGAAGGCCCGAAACCTGACCGGCCTCAAGGAGAAGACCGCCATGGTCCACGCCGGGCTGGAGGCGCTGATCGCCCGCGAGAGCGCCCGCCGGCTGGCGACGCTCGGAGGCTCCGAGAAGGGAGCGCGCCCCGCCCCCCGGCGGCGGCCGGCGCCCTCGCGAAGGGGGCGCTTCCTGACTCTCGTCGAC
>JBOGJK010000691.1:0-1585 GCA_050745345.1 Thermoanaerobaculia bacterium | reverse complement strand
GACTTGTCTGTTGATCGCCTTGCCGCCTATGCCCCTGAGGTTTTTGCCGGTCTGACGCCGGAGGAAAGAAGCGTGCTGGAGAGCCGCGTGCGCTACGAAGGCTACATCCGGCGCGAACGGGAGAGCGTCGAGCGCTTGAAGCCCCTCCAGTCGCGTCCCATCCCGGAGAACTTCCAATACGAAGGCATTCCGGGGCTCTCGCGCGAGGTCGTCGAGAAGTGCGCGCGGCGCCGTCCGCTGACCGTGGGCGAGGCTTCCCGGATCCCGGGCGTCACCCCCGCCGCCGTGGCGATAATCTCGGCGCATGTCGCCCGCGGCCGCGCCGCATCCGCCTGAGCAGTTCGCCCGACTGCTCGAGGCCGCGGCCGCCCGCTTCGGGACGAATCTCTCCCCCGCTTCGATCTCAGGCCTTTCGGCCTACCTTGCCGAACTCGACCGCTGGCGGCGGCGGATCAACCTGACGGGGGCGCTGTCGGCGAAAGAGCTGGGCGATCACGCTCTGGAATCCGTTGCCGGAGCGTCGTTGGTTCCCGATCGGGCCGAACTGATCGACATCGGCTCGGGAGGGGGAGTTCCGGGCATCCCGCTGGCGGTTGTCCGTCCCGACATTCGCGTCACGCCGCTGGAGCCCCGCGGCAAGCGAATGGCATTCCTCCGGCACGTGGCGAGGGTGCTGGCGCTCCAGAACATCTTTCCGCTCGAGGGGCGAACCGAAGAGCTTCCGGAAGCGACCTGGAATGTCGCCACGGCCCGCGGCGTGGGGAATCTGTCGAGAGTGCTCGGCGAAGGGTCGTTTCTTACTCCCGCCGCGATTCTTCTGGTTTGGACGACGGAGCCGGAGGCTCTTGCATCGGCAATATCGGGGAGCTTTCGTCTGGAGAAGGCGGTCCCCCTGCCGGCTTCGCGGCGGAAACGAATTGCGGTGTTTCGAAAGCGCTAGCGTCGCTTCTGGCATCACCGAGAGCGCTCTGGTCAGCGGAAGTCCAGGGCGCGTTCCTGGGCGATGCCGAGGACAACTGAACGGCCAGAGCGTCGAGGAGAGGTCGGTTCGGTCGACGAAAAGCGCGCTTCACGACGACCATCTGTCGCCAGATTCGGTATGAAGCAGCCTTGGTGCCCCGGAGCGGATACTTGTCGAAGTGCGACACGATCCTCTCGAGATCCTCACGCCGACAGACCCGATAGTACGCGGCCGTCTTGGTGAAGCCGCTACCGGAGCGCGGGAGACGGGGGACGACCCGATAGATCCGGCCGGCTCCGTGAAAGAAGTTCTGCAGGCTCACCAACAGGCCGCGATCCGCCCCTGTCAGCTTGATCGCGAAATAGAGGGCGAGCTGGCGACCAGATCGACTGTAGGTGAAGGCACCTTCGCCTTCAGTGAACCCCGTCACGTACCAGGGATCGAGTCTCTTGCGCAAAGAGGGCACGGCATGCAATGCTAGCATGAACATGTTCTTATAGGAACATTTTCACGTGGAACGTTCCGCGCGTTTCCATGCAACCTGCTACTCTCCGCCCCGTGGGAAGCGTCATCGCGGTGGCCAATCAAAAAGGGGGTGTCGGGAAAACGACCACAGCGATCAAT
>JBOGJK010000690.1:0-1966 GCA_050745345.1 Thermoanaerobaculia bacterium | reverse complement strand
TCGTACCCCTGCGCGAACTGGGCGAATTGCTCCAGATCGTCCAGCCGCGCCTCCCCGTTGGGGAACTTCGCCCGCGCGAAGTCGCGGTACACCTCCTCGACGACCGTGCGGATCGCTTCGGCGGGCGAGGCGGAGAGCGCCGGCGAGTCGAGCCGCGAGACGAGCTGCCGGAAGGACTCGATCGGCCCCGAGGCGCCCCGCGGCAACTCGATGCCCCGGGCCCCGCGCTCGCGGAAGGCGGCCAGCGGATCGGGACGCGCCGCGATCGCCTCCCAGACGGCCGCCGCCGAGCGCTCCCCCACGCGCGGGAAGACCTTCAAGGCGCGCTTCCAGGAGAGCTCGTCTTTGGGGTTGACGACCAGGCGCAGGAACGCCAGAACGTCCTTGACGTGACGCTGCTCGAAGAAGCGCATGCCGGAGCGGATCTCGTACGGGATGCCGCGGCGCGTCAGCTCGATCTGCAGCTCCAGCGCCTGATAGTGCGCCCGGTAGAGGACCGCGAGGTCCGAGAGCTTCTCCCCCTCGTCGTGCCACTCGAGCAGCCGCTGCGCGGCAAAGCGCGCCTGGTCGGGGATGTCGGGCAGCGGCACGACGGCGGGCAGGGCCCCGCTTCCGCGCGAGGCGCGCAGCTCCTTCTCGAACTGCCGGCGGTTGTGCGCGATCGAAGCGTTGGCGAGCGCGAGGATCTCGGGCGACGAGCGGTAATTCCAGGTCAGGCGGAACGTCCGGGCGTCCGGGTAGCGCTCGGGGAAACCCAGGATGTTCTCGAAGGAAGCGCCCCGGAAGGAGTAGATCGCCTGCGCGTCGTCCCCGACCACCGTCACGTTGCGCTTGACCTTCGCCATGCCGTCCACGATCTCCCCCTGCAGGCGGTTGGTGTCCTGGTACTCGTCCACCAGGACCTCGTCGTAGGAGGCCGCCAGCGCCGCCGCCGTCTCCGGGCTTTCCTCCAGCAGCCGCTTCCACGCCAGCAGCAGGTCGTCGTAGTCGCAGGCGTTGGCGGCGCGCTTTCTCTCCCGGTATCGCTGGAAGACGCGCACGATCTCCTCTTCGAGAGCGAGGAAATGCGGGGCCCGCTCGGCCAGCACCTCCGGGAAGGGGCGGCTCGTGTTGATCGTGAAGGAGTAGAGATCGGCGAGCACGTCCCCCCGCGGGAAGCGCTTCTCGGTCACTGGGATCTTCTGGTCGGAAACAGAGGCCTCGAGCATCTCGCGGGAGTCTTCCTCGTCGAGGATGCTGAAGTTCGACGCGATGCCCACGCGCGTCCCGAACCGGCGCAGCAGGCGGTTGCCAACCGAGTGGAAGGTCCCCCCCATCAGCCGCCGCGTGTCGACCGTCAGGAGCGCCTCGACCCGCCGGAGCATCTCGCGCGCCGCCTTGTTTGTGAAAGTCAGAAGCAGGATCCGCGAGGGGTCCACTCCCGACTCGATGCGGCGCGCCACCCGGTAGACGAGCGTGCGCGTCTTGCCGGAGCCCGCCCCCGCGATGACCAGGATCGGCCCCCCGGAAGCGAGCACCACCTCGCGCTGCTCCTCGTTGAGCTCCCGGTCGTAGTCGACCCGGTAGGTCCGGGGGCCGACGGCCTTCCGGAGAACGTACTTACGCTCCACGGCCGCAGTTTAACGGCGGTCCGATCTCACCTCCCGCGGACTCAGGCCCGATCGCAACTTCACAGACCGGACGCCCTTCCCCTAGACTCCAGGAGTGGCGCTGAAACTGACGACCGCCGGGGAGTCGCACGGCCCGCGTCTGACGGCGATCCTCGAGGGCGTTCCTGCCGGCCTGCGGGTGGATCCCGCCTTCGTCCACGGAGAGCTCGCGCGGCGGCAGCACGGCTACGGCCGCGACAGGCGGATGAAGATCGAGAGGGACGAGGCGATCTTCGAAGGGGGGTTGCGCGGCGGCGTCACGCTGGGCTCCCCCATCGCGATCTCGATTCGGAACCGCGATTTCGCCAACTGGGAGA
>JBOGJK010000689.1:0-1955 GCA_050745345.1 Thermoanaerobaculia bacterium | reverse complement strand
GCCCGACATCCGCGCCGCGCACCGCGAGCTGGCCGGACGGGGCGTCGTCTTCGTGGAGGAGCCGAACCTCGTCGCGAAGCTCCCCGACCACGAGCTCTGGCTGGCCTTCTTCGAGGACACGGAGGGGAACACGCACGCGCTGATGAGCGAGGTGCGGTAGCTTCTCTCTCCCTCTCCCCCGGGAGAGGGCCGGCGTCGCGGCGGCCCGATAGTCGGGTAAACTGCCCGCCCCGGATCGAAAGGGAAATGAAGGGAGAGGAGAGTCAAATGAAGAAGAGGACCGCGCTCGCCGCCGCCGCGGCCCTCCTCCTGCTCGCGACACCGGCTTTCCCGGCCGATGAGCAGAAGGAGGAGAAGGTGCAGTACAAGTGGACCACGACCCCCACCGGCCTGAAGTACCAGGAGGTCAAGGAAGGGGAGGGCCCGAACCCCAAGAACGGCCAGGCCTGTGTGATGCACTACACCGGTTGGCTCTGGGAGAACGGCGGCAAGGGAAAGAAGTTCGACAGCTCGGTCGACCGCGGCCAGCCCTTCGAGTTCGGTCTCGGCATGGGGCGCGTCATCAAGGGTTGGGACCAGGGGGTCGCGACCATGAAGGTCGGCGGCAAGCGCCTGCTGCTCATCCCGCCGCAGTTGGGCTACGGCGCGCGCGGCGCCGGCGGCGTGATCCCGCCCAACGCGACGCTCCTCTTCGAGGTGGAGCTGCTCGGCGTAAAGTGATGCGCTCACGGCGCATCATGCCGAGCGGAGCGGGGGAGCTCCTCCCTCCTCGCATCTCGATCGCACACGTCTCCTTTGCCGGCGCGGCGAAATCCATGTGTACAGGATTGACCCCTCTAGAGGCGCCGGGCGAGCTAGATGCTGACGGCTACGTACCAGAGCGCGACCGCCGGCCCGAGGTCGACGAGGCCCGCGTCGCCTGGGGCCGTCGGAAAAGTCGCGATGTTGAACCCCAGCAGCAGAAGAGCCACCAGCATTCCGGACCAGGCGAAGACTGGGCCGAAGCCGCAGTGCCACCCGCCTCGGAGATCGAGGTCGTCTTCCTTAAGGCCACGAATTCCTTTCTCGATTCTGCTCGGGATTCCAACCCATGCCTCGATCGCTTCTGCGGACAAGCGCTTCTTGGTCATCGGAACTCTCCGTTCGCGGCTCCGCGTCGATCCGGCGCACCGCTCATCAATAACGATATCGAGTTCGGCGGCGAGCACAAGCGAGTCCGCCGCAACGAAGGGTCAGAGGCGTGGGCGTTCCGCACGGCCAGTTTCACCGGCAGGGAGAATGATCGGAGCCGGCCGTGCCGAAGCTCAACGGTTAGATACCGATTACCGGTGCCAAAGGAGTCGCTCACCGAGACCGGAGCAGATGGTGATACGGGATCCCAAGGGGTTCAGAAGCCGGCCGTCCGGACGCTGCTCGGACCTCGAGCACGAGCGCGGTCCAATCGTCCTCGAGGGCCGGCCGGGTAGCCTCGCGCACCGAGGCGAAGAGCCGGTCGAGCAGATCTCCGGGCGCCTCCGTGGCGGCCCGCACGAGGCCCTCCAGAATCTCGTAGCCGAGCGGGTCTCCCGTGGCCGTCGGCGCCTCGGGCAGGCCGTCGGTCAAAAGCAGCACACGCTCGCCCGGGCGCAGCACAAGCTCCAGCGACTCGTAGGCCATTTCGGAGCGCGTGCCGAGCGGCAATCTCGGCCCGGGCACGCTAAGCGGCTCGGCCGCCCCGCCGGGGCGCAGCAGATACGGGTCGGGCAGGCCCGCGTTCGCGAGCTCCAGAGCGCCCGTGCTCGGTTCGAAGCGCCCGTAGGCGAGCGCCACGAACTCGCGAGCCGCGAGCTCCCGAGCAAGCCGGCGGTTCAACTCCCTCAGCGTCCCGTCCGCCCGGCGCCCTTCGGCAATGAGAGGCAGGACTGCTTTCACCGAAGCCATGATGAGGCTCGCCCCCACGCCCTTGCCGGAAACGT
>JBOGJK010000688.1:0-2492 GCA_050745345.1 Thermoanaerobaculia bacterium | reverse complement strand
GTGCCGTCGGCGGCGATGGTCAGCCGCAGCCATACCAGATCCGGCCGCTGTGCGCGCGGAGTCAGGAGCAGGCGGTCGGCGCCTTCGTCTCCCGCCTCCGACGACATCGCGTACTCCCGCGAGAGCTCGGCCGGGTCGGAGAGGAACACGATCGGCAGGCGCGCGCGCTCCTCGGGGGAGAGCCGCTTGACCGTGAGCTGTCTGTCCTCCGGAGAGTAGAAGCGACCCTCACCCGCGTCGTAGGTGAAGGTCTTCTTCTCGGGCCGGGCGTAGTCGAAGCGCAGCCGCTGCGGCGCCTGGATCCAGACGGTTCCCGACTCGCGTTTCGCACTCGAGAAGCCGGCCGGCGTGTAGGTCTGGACGAAGGAACCGGCGTGGGCGGCGCCGTTGGCATAGCGCGCCGCCGCGCGCTGCAGCGCCGCCTGCGCGGCTTCGGGAATGGCCGCTCCTGCGGGCGCGACCGCCAGGAGGGCGCACAGGAACAATCGGTTCATCGGATCATCGGTCCACCAGAACGAGACGGCCAGCTCCGCCCGATGAACCGATCAACCGACTCCTCAGTGCCGGAAGTGCCGCTTGGGCGCCAGCAGGAAGGCGAGCTGCCGCGCGTCCGCCTCGGCCACGATCTCCTGGTCGCGGATGGATCCTCCCGGCGCCACCACGGCGGTCACGCCGGCGTCGGCCAGGATGTCCAGGCCGTCGCGGAATGGAAAGAAGGCGTCGGAGGCGGCGCCGCAGTTGACGATCGGCAGCACGGGCTTGGAGGCGGCGAGTCGGCAGGCATCGACGCGGCTCATCTGCCCGGCGCCGATGCCGATCGTCTGGCGGGCGTTGGCGAGCACGATCGCGTTCGACTTGACACGCCGCACGACCTTCCAGGCGAGCTCGCAGGCGGCCCGCTCGACGGCCGTCGGCTTGCGCTGCGACAAGACGCGCCAGGCCGAGGCCGGGTCGGGCTCGGAGTCCGCATCCTGGACGAGCAGGCCCCCTTCGATCCGCTTCCAGTCGAGCCCGCCGCGCGAGCCCCGGGAGACCGGGACCCGGAGCAGGCGGATGTTCGGTTTCTTCGAGAAGAACGCGATGGCCTCCTCGGTGAAGTCGTCGGCGGCCACGACCTCCACGAAGTGCTGGAGCACGAGCGACGCGAGAGCGCCGTCCACGCGCCCCCGGATGGCGATGATGCCGCCGAAGGCCGCGAGCGGGTCGCAGGCGAAGGCCCGCCCGAACGCCTCGGAGATCGTGTCTCCGACGGCCGCCCCGCACGGGTTGTTGTGCTTGACGATCACGGCCGCCGGCCCGTCGAAATCGCGCGCGAGCGTGACCGCCGAGTCCAGGTCGAGCAGGTTGTTGAAGGAGAGCTCCTTGCCCTGGAGCATCTCGAAGCGCACGATGGCGTCGGGCGGGGCCTGCGGCTCGCGGTAGAGGGCGGCGCGCTGGTGCGGGTTCTCCCCATAGCGCAACGCTCCGGCGCGCTCGAATACGAGCACGAGGTTCTCCGGGAAGGCGTCCTCCGACGCCCCCAGCGCCGCCAGGTAGCGAGCGATCGCGGCGTCGTAGGCCGCGGTGCGCGCGAACGCGCGGGCGGCCAGGCGCTCCCGCGTCGCGAGCGTCGTGCCGCCGGAGAGGCGGATCTCCGCCAGGACGGTCTCGTAGTCCGCGGGCTCCACGACGACCGCGACGCGGGTGTGGTTCTTGGCGGCGGCGCGCACGAGCGCCGGGCCGCCAATGTCGATCATCTCGACGGCCTGCGGGGGCCTTCCGCCCGAGGCCACCGTCTTCTCGAAGGGATAGAGGTTGACGACGACCAGGTCGAAGGGGGTGATCTGCGTTGCGGAGAGGTCGCGGGCGTGGTCTTCCCGCGAGTCGTCGGCCAGTACGCCGCCGAAGATCCGGGGGTGGAGCGTCTTGACGCGCCCGCCCAGGATCTCGGGAAAGCCGGTCGCCTGCTCGACGAGGCCGACTTCGAGTCCCGCCTCCTTGAGGTGCGCGGCGGTGCCTCCCGTGGAGACCAGCGCGACGCCGCGCGCCGCGAGCTCCCGGGCGAGCTCGACGATCCCCGCCTTGTCGTGGACCGAGATCAATGCCCGGCGCACCGGGGTCACGGCCGTGGGGAAGGGGATGGGCTCGGGCATCGGAGATGTGGAATATTAGCAATTGGCCGCAGGGGCCGGAAGACGGGAGACGTGAGACGGCAGAGGATCTGGGAGCACTCGTCTCCCGTCTTCCGTCTCCCGACTCTTCAGAACAGCTTCAGGATCGTGAACTGAACGACGACGCCCCGGATGCCGTGGCCGACGACAGGGATGCTGACCTCTCCCCGAACGAGCGAGTTCTTCAATGGCCCGTTCAAGGAGGCGAGCAGGCCGGCGCCGGAGAAGTACGTGTTGTCGAAACTCAAGGACTTATCCGTGAGCAGCGCCTGGTCGTAGAACCCCTCGAACCGGATGATGTCCTCGAAGTTGAGGCCATAGGAGAGGTTCATGACCAGGGCG